>NZ_BAOS01000036.1 GCF_002443295.1 Candidatus Scalindua japonica
ATAGAGAGAAGAGGTGAGCTATATAAAATGAATGCGGAGGTTATGGGAAAAGCCCATTTTGTTCTGCAGGTTCTGGAAAAAGAGTGGGGTGCATGGGAGTACAACATGAAAAAGGGGGGTGTATATTTTGAATCTAAGAGGGCCGTTATAGAATTCAATAGCACAATGGAACAGATTGGAGTTCTTGTGCGGAAGATTAAGGAGTTACAGCTTACGATTCTAGAAACCCAGTCAGGTGAAAATGGATAGTACCATTGGCGTATACTTTATTTATCATTACTTTAATAAAATAACAAAATATTTTTACATTTTCCCCAGTATAACAATAGTCTTACAATTTTAATCTTGCTTAACAGGCTGTCCGAAAATAACCAAAAACACCTTTTTTGTCATTCTGGATTTATTTCAGAATCTAGAATAAGAAATTAAATTTCACCTCCTATGTGTTTAATTTATAAGTTATGGGAATTACAATTCTTACTTCAACCGGTGGTGGAGGAAATGGAGAAGCCTTTCTGACAGCTTGTTCAGCATTATCATCCAGGATTGAGAAACCTGAACTTTTATTTACCTTAATACCTTTTACATTCCCGTCCAGGCAGACAATGAATGATAGTATGACATCACCTTCCATAGACATCTTTCGCGCTTTGTAAGGATATGATATATTTATACGAATTATTTTGTTTATGTAATCAAAATGTTCCTTGATATATCGGTTTTCAGAACTCTGATTTAATTCATGCTGCATTCTATCTGATTTTGAAATCCCTCCTGATTGTCCAGCATTTACAACACTTTTGGGTTTACACGTGGTTTCTGTAACAGCTTGCTTTACTTTTTCTGTTACCTCAACAGCCTTTGCAGGTACTCTTTTTTTCGTCTTGACTACCCTCTCCTGTTTGACATTGTCAGGCACTGGCAACTCTTCTTTTATCACAACATTCGCTTTAATCTCTTTGGAATCTTGAGTGGCCGTATTATTTTTCTGTATTTGCGGTTGTTTAGTATTAATCTCCTTTTGCGTTTTAAAGTATTCAGCGCTATAATTTACTTCCTGATTTTCCTTTTCTACTATTTCTTCTTCCACCTTGTTTTTAGTTTCCTGTTTAACGATGGCAGGGATTGATGCCTCGTTTTTTATAGTCTCTGCCGTTTCCATTCTGTTTTTATCGGCCTCTTGTTTGCCTGTTTTTATGATATTTGTTACATTAAACTCCAGGACCACTTTCATGTTTTGCTGTGCAACCGGTTTCTTAATATAAAAAGGCCAGGGCCACAAGCAGAATGTGAATAAAAATAGAGATAACAAACCCTGGTTTATGGTAATTCATTTGTTTCCTTTTTTTGGGTATAATAATCAATACAAATCAGGTTCTATGGGGGCGAAAGATAATCCTTCGACTCCCGGCCCGCGCCGCATCGGACGGGGAGTCGAAGTGTAATCAATATTGAACTTTCTATACATAAACAATAATGTTAAGCTGTTTTTTTCCGCATCCTCATTTCAATACTTCTGTCTGCAGGGTCACTTTTTCAAAACCGGTATTTTTAACGGTATCAAGGACGTCCACAAATGCCTGTAAGACAATATTTTTATCAGCTCTTATTGTCACTGGTGTTGTTTTGTCAAATGAGTTGATAGATTCTTTAAGGCCATTTATATCTACCGGTTTGGAGTTCAAGTATATTCTTTCTTCTCTATCTATCTCTACGATCAGCGATTCTATAGACTTCGATTGTTTCTCTGATGCTCCCGGCAATTGGATAGGCAACAGTTCGGCCTTTATAAAAGTAGAGGTAGTAAGGACTATGGTCAGCAGCACAAGCATAATGTCTACAAACGGAATAATATTTATTGAATTAAACTCCTCATCTTCCATCATTGTTAATCTCCCACTCCATCAAGATGACCTTTGCCTTTCTCAGGAGAAAGTTGTGTAGAGCTACGGAAGGAATCGCAACAAGCAGGCCGATTGCCGTGGCCTTGAGAGCGAGAGCAAGTCCAGTCATAATCTTGCCTGTTTCCATATACCCTTCTTCTCCTATATTGTAGAAGGTAAACATTATACCCAATACCGTACCCAGTAAACCGATGTAAGGGGCGTTGCTGCCGATAGTGGCAATTAAGTGGATTTTCCTCGTAAGCGCGAGTTCCAGTGATTTTCTCTTAATGAAATCGTCTGATCTAATATTCCTGTATACCAGGAATCTTTCCATTGCAATAGAAAGAGATACAATACTCATAAAGATCAGGAACCCGATGATTCCATAGTCAACAAACAATTTAGTTAATTCCATTACGCCTCCTGTATTTAGTTAATTCCTTGCCTGTCATTAGCAGGGTAGAGTATCTCCGTTTCACTCAGAATGTCATCATAGTAACAAATGTGTCATTTTCTGCCGGAAGACGGGTGAGCGAAACGGAAAATATAACTTGTTTAAAATGTGAAATCTACTCCGACAAATTACAATCTTTATACATAAGGAGCATATAACTCATGTTTATAAAAAAATTCAGCGTAAGTCAAAACGTGATATCCATCGTGATCCAGACGCTTCGACCAGGTTCTTTTACCTGGACCTGGTCGACGTCAAAGGCATTGCTCAGGTTCAGATGTTTAGCGTAGTTTTGTCGAATAGATTATCTACACCGAATTTTATCCTGGCTCCCATGTCAAATGTGTAAGAACCATACAGATCTGCTACAGCATATCCCGGTGTTTTTCTCGCATCAAGACCGCTGCCAATACTCGTGGTATCATCCACCCGGCTCTGTCTATTCACCATGAGAACCTTGCCACCTACACTCCAGTTCCTCTTTTTATAGTCAGTGGTCACAGATACTTCCAATGGAGGAATCTGCGCTAATGGGCGGTCTTCCCTGAGGTTTTCTCCATATACGTAAGCCAGAGAAGCCCCGCTGAATAAATGTTCTGTCCAATATCTGTTTAACGATATTTCACTGCCAATGAGGTAGGCGCTTACATTCCGGTAAATGGTGGCATTGTTACCTGCAGCACTGGCACCGTGATCCCGAGTTCTCATGATAAAATCACTGATCCGGTTGTAATAGACATTGGAATCAAATCCCCATGATTCTGTTTTGCACCTGGTGCCTATCTCTATCTGATGGTGTTTCTCCGGGTCAATAAAAGGGTTGCCTACCCATCGGCTGCTTTCTGTCATGTTGTTGTTGGAAGCCATATAGCGCTCTGTGGCATCAGCAGTCCTTACACTACGACTCAACGTCGTGTAAAATGTCCCTTTGCCTTGCAGATAATCCTGTTCAAAGCGCACCATACCACTGATATTATTCTCGATTTCTGACCTAGAACTCCCACCGTAGTATATCGTATAAAGCCCGGAGGCGCTAAGCTTGGCTAGCATACCCAAGGTATCTGTCGGAGTCCTGTCTGCTTTGTCGGCGGTTGCCCTGACATGATCATAGCGCAAGCCGATCTTAATGCGTCTGTTATAACTCATGATCCATTCCGATTCTCCGTATAGCCCGATAGTCTGGAGCCTTACATCAGGCCAGAGAAAAGAATTAATAGCATTCACATTATCGCGAGCATTGCCCCGGTAGCGAACAGCGTCCCGTTTATTGCTCTGGTAATCAATACCAAAATTGGTCAGAAAATCACCATGTACGGCATCAAAATCAAGTCGCCCACTCAAAGTATCGGATGTGGATGGTGCCTTCATATGCATCATGGCCATGGGAGGGGTGCGTAAGCTATAGTTGTCCATCTGATGTTTCAGGTCTGAGTAGGAAACCCTTCCCGACACCTTTTGTATTGCACCAAAAGATAGACCACGATTGAATTTTAATCGGTAGACATCATGTAGTGTATAAGGCGAGTCCATGCCAGCCCCGGCAAAGTAAACATCATCGGTATCTGTTGCCTCATAGCCGAACTCAACCCTGGTTTCATCGTCCGGAGTCCAACCCAACATCACATTTCCCGTAGACACTTCATATGCTGATCGAACTGAATGTCCGTCACCGTCTTCGTAGTTCTCGCTGTTGTCATAGTTACCGATAATACGGAGATATCCCTGGGTATTTCCAACAGACAGATCGGCAAATCCTTCACGTCCGTCAGCATTGCCGCGATACCCACCGCCAGCTCTGCCTCGATACCATTCTCCTTCTGTAAAACGTTCTGTGTTGCGTTTGAACAGTACAGTGCCTCCACTGCCACCGCCACCCTGCTGAACGGTCTGAAATCCTTTGATCACTTCCACTTCATCATAAGTTTCGGAAGGGCCATAGGAACTGGGCGGGTCCATGCGGTTTGGACAACCGCCATGAACGTAGGCACCATCCAACAGAATGTTCAGGCGGTTATGGGACTGTCCCCGAACGACTGGGTCAACGCCGTGACCACCCATACGGGCGGAAGAGATGCCTGGAATAGTTGTCAGCAGATCACCGCCATCAGACACAGGTCCCTTTGCTCGTTCACTAATGATCAGCCGGGACCTGGCAGGTTCAGAAATTTGAGTGTCTTCAACAATAATAGGCTCCATTTTAATAATAGTCTCTCTGTTGTCTGTCGTGTTTTCAGCCCAAACCGGCATTAGCCATAGTAAAAACAGCGCAGACAGTACAAGTGATTTCTTCATAATTTCTTTCCTCTCGTTTTTATTAGAAAACAGGAATGAGCATGTGCAATAATACAATTTGCGTGCATGTACAGGTTATCGCTTTAAAGAGATCTTCGTCTCTGAATTTAATACAGCGTGCAATCCTGAAAGTGTATATACTGCCGCATAAACATTCTTGTAAGTTTAGAAAACTCTGTGTGATTTCTGGTATGTCTATCCAATCTGATGATATCGCTCTCAACAATGGGGTATGGTCGATTTACATACCCTTCCCAGTTCCTGTACCTATTCCTCTGTATTCATATTATGATAGGCCAGGATTATCTGTATGAGTCACAGTGCAAAATAAATGCAACATGGTACCTGCATTTGCCCTGAAGCAAAAGAAATTCTGCAGGTAAGTTGATAAAACAAAATTTCTATTGATGCGGCATAAAAAACTTGAGTGTCATTGTTATTAGTCAGATGTAGTGTATGAAGACAATCCTTTCATACAGCTTCCATAACAGAAAACATCCAGAGGATTTTTCAATTGATGATATTGGAATAATGACATGACACTGCCGTCTACACGCCTTATCTTATTTATTCAGCGAATTTATTGTTTCACGATATTATTTGATGGACTTTATGCAAGATGGCGTGGTGGTTTATCCGGCGGAGATATTTTTATGGATGCCGGAAAAACTCTCTGCTGTTTGTCTATAAAATGAAGCATGGGTAGATCTGGTGGAGTGATACCATCCTCGGGAATGGTAACATTATATGAAAATGAAGAAAGCTGGTCAGGAAACCCTGCACATCCCAGACTCTTAATGAATGTGGAGAATATACCTTGATAATTCTCCTTAAGCAAACTTTTCCCTTCAGTGGCATTGATATCTATTGCACAGCAACAACTGCTTATGCTATGCGGTTCAGGATTACATTTACAAATATGAGATTCAGGATGTAACGCGACACTCTTATTATGAATAACAGTGCTGAAGCCCGGCGCAAAGAGGTTTACGAGCAGACACATTGAGATGACAATGCTGACAAAAGATGAGGACAGTATATATTTATTAGTTTTTGACAATAATAATTTATCTTTCATCATGGTTGCTGAAACGTTACAAAGAAGCTCGTTAGCTCCGGAAAGTATTACCTGCAACGGCCATATAAAACTGAACTTTCATTTTTCAGAGGGTACAATTTACTACTTTATATGAAAATTGTAAAGAAATAATTCATTTAAGAGAAAGAGAGATCATGTGTCATATTAATTTTCCCAGTGGTTTCCGTCTTTGAAATCTCTCTTTACATAATACAGAAATATGATATCCTTCTTCTTGGATTAGTTAAAATCATTATGCAAGAATGGATAGACACTGCAAAAGAGTTTAATCGTCCAATCCCGGAAGTGAAGGGGGCGTTTAATATAATATGCCTGACAGATTAGCCAATTGACAGCATCTGAAGAGCAGAGAACCCTTTTTATCAGATTACTGTCTACGACACGGGTGACTCTTAAGACTTGAATAATAAGCTTTCTAGCTTCGAAACCATCTCAAAATTTTGCTTGCAGCAGCCTGGCAAAGTATTACAATTGACTGGTGGAAAAACGAAGGAATTTGTTTGATATATTTAATTATATATTCAATTAGATTCTCTGCTAAAATGAATGCATTTACAATTCCGTTATCTTTTTTGAAAATAAAATTCTATGAAAATTGCAGTTGTCTATAATCGAGAAAGTCAGAAGGTAATCAACCTTTTTGGTATTCCTAACCGTGAAAAATATGGATTAAAGGCCATAAAACGTATCACAGACTCTTTAAAAAAGGGTAAACACCAGGCTATCGCTTTAGAAGGTGATAAAGATTTGATTGATAATCTGGAAGAATTCATGCCGAGAGTATTGAAAGGCGAACAACCTGGCATGGTGTTTAACCTGTCCTATGGCATTCAAGGCCAGGCCAGATATACACACGTACCCAGCATATTAGAAATGATCGGTATTCCCTATGTCGGTTCAGGACCACTGGCACACTCACTTGCTCTGGACAAAGTAGTTGCCAAAATGATGTTTGTGCAAAACAACTTGCCAACACCTCCATTTGCGGTAGTTACCAATCCGGACTTTGAGATGCCGGATTTGGCTTTTCCGCTTATTGTGAAACCTAAAAATGAAGCGGTGTCATTAGGAATAAAGATCGTTAATAGTGAACAGGAACTTAGGGATGCTACCCAGGTTATTTTTGATGCATTCAGCCAACCAGTCCTGGTAGAAAGTTATATTGAAGGCAGGGAAATAAACGTTGGCATTCTGGGAAATAACCCGCCTTTAGTATTTGAACCTGCGGAAATTTGTTTTGGTGAAAGTGGGCCAAAAATTTACACCTATGAAGACAAAACCAGAAACTCCGGACGTGAAATATCTGTCATTTGTCCGGCACCCATCGAAGCTGGCCTGGCCGCCAGGGCACAACAAATAGCGATAGATGCATTCACGACATTAGGTTGTTATGACTGTGCGCGAGTGGATATGAGGATTGATAGTCAAAATAATTTATATATTCTGGAAATAAACAGCTTGCCAAGTTTAGGAGAACACGGATCTTATGTTGCCGCAGCAGAACACATGGGAATGGATTTTTCTGCTTTAGTAAACCGACTGGTGGACGTTGCGAGCGCCCGTTATTTTGATACACCAAACCCTCCCGAAGTTACCGGTAAAAACCAACCTTCTGATAAAGCTGCGTTTGGTTTCCTGACCAATCGAAGAGATCAAATGGAGAAACAGGTACAACAATGGTGCCAGATATCCAGCCGTACCAATGATCCTATTGGGATCCAGATTGCATATAATGAACTCGATAAAAAGCTGAATGAACTGGGACTCAAACAAGCGCCGGAATATAGCGATGACCCGCATGTCTGGGTATGGCAGACACCTGCCGGTCTGGAAAAAGGTACCTTGCTGATTGGTCAACTTGATGTACCCTTGGACATAGGTATTTCTACTGAGCCTTTTCGAAGAGACCCGGAATGTTTGCATGGTGAAGGTGTTGGCTCGTCCCGTGCGCCATTGGTTATGCTTGAGTATGCGCTGAAAGCCTTAAAATTCTGTCGCCAGCTTAAGCATACCCATTTGGGGATTATGTATTATGCAGATGAAGGTAATGATACCCGCTATAGTTCTACGGCAATTTCAAAAGTCACCGGTCTTGCTAAACAGGTGCTCGTATTGAACCCGGGTAACATAGAGGATAAAATAGTTACCAAACGTCGGGGACAACGGAAATATCGTTTGACCGTCGAAGGAAAATCATTAAAACTGGGACAACCTTCAAAAACCCCTGATATAATGTTATGGCTATTTAGTAAACTTGAAAAAATATCCAGACTCTCTTCCAGTAAAGATAGGATCGCTATTGCTGCAGTTGACTTTCATACCAAATCATTCCCAATGTTACTTCCCCATCGTATTACAGCAACATTGCAGATGTCGTTTCCTGATATTAGGACGGCAAATAAAACAGAAGAGGCAATTCACGAAATACTTAAGGACAAAAGTGTACGCTGGAATTTAGCCATGTTATCGAGTAGGCCGGCAATGAAGGATAGAAGAGTGAATGCCAGATTGATTAATTCCTTACAATCTGTTGCCGATCATTGGGAAATTCCACTTGGTAAAGAAGCTTCACTTATACCCTCGGTTGCCGGTTTAGTGCCCACAAACATTCCGGTAGTTTGTGGTATAGGCCCTGTGGCTACTAAAATACATACTTCACAGTCAGCAGTTCAACGTATCAGTCTGGTCCAGAGAACATTACTACTAACAGAGTTCCTGATAAACACTATTGAGAAATAAGCATGATACCTGTTTATAATAAGAACGCCGATACCGAGTTATTAGAACTTGGTAATCGTCGCCTGACTAAACCACAAAAAGTGTCAGTATCCAAATACGGTATGGTGTCAACTGCTCACTACCGCGCCACTGAACTGGCATTTGATGTATTAAATGCCGGCGGCAACGCTATGGACGCAGCAGTGACTGCGGCGTTTGCGTTGGGCGTTTGCGAACCTGCAGCTTCCGGCCTGGGCGGTCAAACCATGATGTTGTTTTACGATGCGCAAAGCCGCAAAAAAATTGCCCTGGACGGCTCTTCAAGAGCTCCTCATAGAATCGTTCCAGGAGAATCAAATAAATCAGAACTTCTCAGGGGATACAACGCAAGCACCGTTCCCAGCACCCCGGCGGTACTGGCCTATGCTCTAAAAAATTATGGAAGCTTAACTCTGAAAGATGTATTAGGTCCTGTCGTTGATTTAGCGAAAAAAGGATATGAAATATCCCAATTACAATATGATTTGACTAAACGTGAACTGAAACATTTACGCAACAATACTGCGGCACCACTGTTTCTGAAGAAAGGTAAACATCCTTACCCTGTTGGGTCATTATTCAAACAGGAGAAGCTGGCCGGGACTCTCGAAAGAATGGCTACGGCAGGTATTGAGGATTTCTATCTTGGTGATATAGCGCAGATGATTAAGGCTGACATGATAGCGAATGACGGACTTATTCAGGCTGATGATCTTGCTCAAATTCCATGGCCGGTAGAACGCAGACCGCTTACTACAAGCTTTGAAAATACCCGTGTGTTTACTATGTGCCCTCCCGGAGCGGGTAGGGTTTTAATAGCAATGTTAAATATACTGTCCCAGTTTTCGCCGAAACAGAGGGACCCGGACACGCCACGAGGGGCACTATTGCTGGCAAATGTCATTCGGCAGACAAATCTTGATCGCCAGGACCGCCCTATTGAACCGAATTTGTACCATCAAATTGACAATGAACATATGGGAAGGCCCGAGTATGCACAACGTAATGCAAAAAAAATAAAAAAGAAATTGAAAGGTAAGGGTGAAACGACTCATTTATCTGTTGTTGATCGTTACGGTAATGCAGTCTCCCTTACACAGTCAATTGAACGCGTATACGGTTCATTCTGCGCGTCAGCAGAACTTGGTTTTCTCTACAATAATTATATGAGCGCTTTTGAGTACAATGATATCACCCACCCTTATTATTTACGGCCTAATGCGGTGCCATGGGCGAGTGTTTCTCCAACCATCTTCTTTCGGGGAAGAAAGCCGTGGCTGGTTATCGGCTCTCCGGGAAGTGAGCGTATTGCATCAACAATTATTCAAGTATTATTGAGACTTGACAAACATTCTCCCTATGAAGCTGTCGCCGCACCGAGACTTTTTTGTTCTCTAAAAGGTAAGGTATCACTGGAAGCAAGCCGTATGAGGGATGATATAACTGATATGTTAGCTTCTAAAGGCTTTGAAATCGATGTTCGTGATCCATATTCTTTCTACTTAGGCTGTGTACAAATGATCATGCGTAGCAGGAGAGGTGAATATATTGGAGTAGCCGACCCTCGACGTGATGGTTCCGCGAAAGGGCCTAGACTGTGAACAAACTACCTCTTTTAATATCCGTACCACATGCAGGATTAGCCATTCCACCGGAAGTAGAACCATTCAATCTTCTGACGTCTGACCAGATTATTGCGGATGGAGATGAAGGGGCAAGGGAAATCTATGCCATTGAAGAATTGGTCAATAAATTTATTACTACGGATATTGCCAGGGCTTTTGTTGACATGAACCGGAAAGAAAATGATTTTTCCAGAGACGGTGTGGTAAAAACCCATACCTGTTGGAGTGAACCCGTGTATAAATCACCATTGTCATCGGAAATAATTAAACTATTACTGGAACGCTATTACTTCCCCTACCATCGGCAGCTTATAGATGCTGCCGATAAGGATATTATACTTGCGATTGACTGCCATACCATGGCATCCGCAGGCCCACCTGTTGGCCCAGACCATGGGTCTGTGCGTCCAATGGTTTGCTTGAGTAATGCAGATGGTACTTGCCATGAAGAGTGGTTCTATTTATTAGCCGATTGCCTGAGTGAGACTTTTTGTTGCGAGGTATCCCTCAACAAACCTTTCAAGGGAGGATATATAATCAGGCGTCATTCCAGGGAAATTTCCTGGTTACAATTGGAGTTGTCCCGTAATCCCTCTTTATCTATTGAATACAAAAGAAATGCAGTAATATCCGCTTTGAAAAAATGGTGCAAGACGGTTACAAAATCGTAGAAATTCTGTATTGCCTGTAAGGAGAATATTTCATGCTTTAAACGCTTTACTTTGTCATATTCATCAGCAGTTCTTACTGAAAAAGATTTTCTCGGCCAGTAAAGATATTCACTGAGATAACAGGATATTGACATTTGTCACACCGGATAGCATCAACACTGGGATTATATTAACCTGGCAATTAAATACGTGTCATTACGGTTTGTTGATCTAATTGTTAAATAACACTTTATGATATTATAAATATCCTCTAAATATTTGCCAGGTTAATAACAAGGTAAGAAGAGGAATATTTCCCCTATATTGTGTACTTAATGGTAAAATAGACCATAAGGGAATTCAGATGATTTAAATACGGACAATAAGAAGATAAAACAATTATCATTATAAAGAGTATGTTCAAACCATGTTGGTACGGTTTGTTAGCAACGATTTACAGAGGCACCCTTTATTAGCAGATTTACAGAAAGGCGGAGTATATATTATGAAGTATTTTTTTGCTGTTTGTTTTTTTGCAATTTTTCTTATTAGTACTAGTACAAAGAGTAATTCTGATGAATTTAAAAACCCAAAAAGTGAAATTCATGTTTCATTCGAAACATTGAGAACAATGATTCAGTCTCTTGATGAAAGAATTTCAAAACTTGAAGAGAAATCAGAAAAAGAAGAAATGCAATTACAAGATCCTGAGGCTGAAACGACAACAACGAAAAACACTATGTCTGAAATGAATAAAAGGCTTGCCAAGGTAGAAAAAATAATAGCAAGCATAGAAATGAAAGAAATCGAAAAAGCATTGACTTCAGTTGAGAATACATTAGATATTTTAAAGAAAAGATTATCAGAAAACTCAAAGAAGCTGGAAGATTCGGAAGTCCATGCTTCTGTCCAGGAAAAGATGTTTCGTAAAATACTATCAGATCTAAAGAAACAAGATACGCTAACAAATAGAAATGATGAGAAAGAGACGGTGAAGACATTGGACACAAAAACAAAGGTTCTGGTTAAAACGTCACAGGAAGCAACAATAACAAATTCAAATGATGATCAACTTCAAACAATAAAGAAGGAAACAGATAATATAGTGAAGGAGAAACAAACTGAAGTAATGAAAAAACCAAAAGAGTCAACAGAGCTCGAAGGTTTAAAAGGATTGAAAGATCAGGATGAATCAGGACAATTGAGTGGATTGAAAAATCAGGACGTATCGGGTCAATTGAGTGGATTGAAAGGAACAGCTAAAACGACAGAAACTACTCAATTGAATAAGATGGAAGAATCGACAGAAATTGGTAATGATTTTTCTGTAAGCAATGTTACTTTTGAAAAATTTGGCAGTTCGTCTATTGTACAAGGAGAGATTAAAAATGGGTCTAGAGATGATATTATAACTGTTTCATTTGTCATGAAACTATTTGGAGGAGATGGTAATACGATTGCTGAATTTGATTTTAACATTATGAATATCAAGAGCAGCTCAACAGAACCATTCAAAGAGATGGTTAACGGTGTACTGCCGTCTCAAATATCAAGGTATGAAATAAAATATAAAAGATCAAGATAAGTGAGAGGACACTGATTATTGAGCGGGCCCGCATATTCAATTGGTTTTTTTTAATATCCAGAAAATTAGTATTGATACCAAACTGATAGGGTTGTTGTGTGATACCAAGCAGTGACCGGATCTTAATTAATTGTGTTAACAATAGCATGATTATAGGCATGTTGAGTACTCTCTATGGAATGAGATTCAAAAGTAAACAGGCAGCCATTCAGGAGAAAGCAAATTGAAACAAAAAGTAATAAAATTTTTCTGTGCATGGTTTTCCTGAAATTAACTTAGGATTCGTAAATACATGTGAAAAATTATCAACTCTTTTAGTTATGATGGTTTCTTTTAAATGAGAAATTGTTGAAACATCACTGCAAAGCTTAGAAACGCGAAAAACCCCACTACATCAGTGATTGTTGTTAAGATAATACTTGATGACTGAGCAGGGTCTGCACCAAGTTTTTTCATAATGATTGGAATAGTAGCACCTGCTAAACCTGCCGCAATCAGATTTACAATCATTCCTAAACCAATCACGATTCCCAGAAACGGATTAGCCTTCCATAGCCAGGCAATCACGGCGGTTACCATACCAATAATAACACCATTAAGCGCTCCCAGACCAGCTTCCTTCATGAGCAAACCTTTAAACCTGCCCTTGGGGATTTCCCGCATTACCAACCCCCTCATAACAACAGCAAGGGTCTGTGCGCCAGCATTACCTCCTTGTCCGGCGACTACCGGTAAAAAGATTGCCAGCGCTGTTATCTGGTGAATGAGATCCTCAAAAATGGCGACGACGCCAGCGGCAGCAAAGGCTGTTACCAGATTGATATGCAGCCATGGCAAACGCCTGCGGAGAGAAAACCATATAGACGAGAATGTTCTTTCTTCGGGCGCTACACCAACCATCATTTGGATATCCTGTGCCACATCTTCCTGTGCTTCCATGATCAGTTTTTCTGCCCGCACAATACCGATAAGGTGGTTCTGGGCATCAACAACAGGTGCAGTGGAGTATTTTTGTATTTTTAAATCATTGGCAATGTCCTCTCTATCGGAAAAGCTATCGATAGTATAAACCTCTTCTTTCATAATTGACCTCAAGGTAACATCTCTTGGCGCCGCAATCAGGTCAAACATCCGCAATACTCCGACCAACCGGTTACCACTATCTACTACATAGGCATAAGAAAATGACGCTTTCCTGCGAGCCATAGCCTTAATCTTATTAGTGGCATCCTTTACCTTTAGATCCACATGGAATGCCAGGTAATCTCTACTCATAATACGTCCGACACTGTCTTCCGGGAAGGTAAGCATTTCTCTGATCAGTTTCTTTTTCCTTTGAGGAGTTTTCTCCAGCAAATCATATCTAAGTTCCTCCGGCAAACTCAGGATGATATCACTGATTTTTTCAGGATCGAGATCACCAACAATCTTTTCAAGAAATTCAGATGGCAGTTGTATCAAAAGAGTTGCAACAAGATTTTGAGGTAGTACAGAGACGACTTTTGCGGATAGAGCATGGGGAAGAATTTTCATTACATTCAATACTTCAGCTTCATCCATCCCCTCCATTATCCAGGCCAGTTTTTCACAATCGTCCTCAACCAGTTTTCTGACAATTGATAATAATAGTTCTTGGTCTGACATTGGTTATCCTTTCCATCTCCAGACAAATTGTGACAAAAAAGCATCAAAGGAGAAACACATTGTATTTATACAATACTACTTCATGTTCCCGTTAATCTCCATAACAGGTTTTGGATGACAATTATTACACAGTCGCTACAAATAAGTTTTAGGATATGTATTATGTGATGAATAATTACGATGAAAAAAAGCTCTGCCTACATTTTAATCAAGGAACATATCCAAAGGAAAAGAGTATGAGATGCCGCCCAGTAAATCTCCTTGTTTATTATGCGGATGACAAATAGTACAGCCATCGGTAACGATAGAGACACTTGTAGCTGCTTTATAATAATACACACCATCAACTTTTTCAACCTTTTCATAAAATGACTTTCCATCAATGAATGCTTCGATTGCATCTCTCTCGAATTTGGTTCTGGCAGAATTATCAGGATTATGCGGATCACCGGTTGCGTCAAGTAATCTTGCGTTATACCACCCTTTTGCACTCATCCTCTCAAAAACCTTCTTTGATATAGTTAAGGCAGAAAACATGGTCTCGTCTTTCACATATTCATCTGTAACAAGAACAATAAAAGTTTTATACATTTCATCCAGCATTTTTACCGTCTGCCTTCCCCTCTTAATCGCCTTTTCTCTCCCGATTTCTTCAATCTTTACGTAGAAGTCATGTTTTATTTCTTTGGCTGGCAAATCGAGATATAAAAAATTAAATACAATTGTACAAATAAAACATATTTTCAGAAATCTTCTCAGCATAAAAACCTTTCTTTATGTATAGAGAGTTAAGAGGAAGGATAAATATCTAAATTTTATTTGATTACAATTTCTTTTACCTGCTGACACCTATACTATCCAAAAACCCTTCCAGGTTTCTACTTCTGACGGGATGCTGTAATTTTTTCATCGCTGCTACTTCAATTTGCCTTACTCTTTCGCGGGTGACCATAAATTTTTTGCCAACTTCTTCGAGGGTATATGTATAACCTCCAATGCCATAACGAAGCTTAATTATTTCCCTTTCACGATCAGTAAGTGTTTCCAGTACGCTTTCTATCTTTTCTTTAAGCATTTCCTGTGCTACAGCCAGAAAGGGAGACTCCGTCTTGTTGTCTTCAATAAATTCTCCGAAAGCGGTATTTTCACTTTCTCCCACCGTCATATCAAGAGAGATTTGATGTCTTGAAATTTTTAACACCCTTCTGACCTCAGACACAGAAATCTTTATTTCATTCGAAATCTCCTCAATACCAGGCTCTCTACCGCTCTCTTGTAATAGTTTTTTTGACACATTTCTTATTTTGTTCATTGCCTCAATCATATGCACCGGTATTCGGATAGTTCTTGCCTGATCAGCAATCGAGCGAGTTATGGCTTGTCTTATCCACCAGGTGGCATAGGTGCTGAATTTAAAACCTCTTCTATATTCAAACTTATCAACTGCTCTCATTAATCCAGTATTTCCTTCCTGTATGAGATCCAGAAAACTTAGACCACAATTTCTGTATTTTTTCGCAACGCTTACTACCAATCTTAAATTTGCGCTGCAAAGTTTTCTCTTTGCGGCTTCATGTTCTTTGAAGGCATTTTCAAAAGACTCAACTCGTTTGCTTAACCGTTCAGGAGTTTCAAGCACCAACTTCTCATATTTATTTAGCTTGGATTTCACAATTCGCAATTTATCCTTAGCTTTGTCACATTTTTTATATAATGAAATCTGTTTCTTTACATTATTCATTTCAGAAGAAATCCTCTGCAAACGTTTCATTATTGGTTCCAGTTTTTTAGTACGTATACAAAGTTCTTCAATAATTTCACAACCTTTTCTCTGACGGTTTCTCACATTTATAAGTAACCTGTACCTGCATTTTGCAGATGTGTTTTTGCGTTTTAATTGTCTAAAATCCTCTCTGTTTTTCTTTAGGAGTGTGCTTATCACATTTGCATGTACCTGGAATTTTTTAAGCAGTTTGTCTTTTTGATTATCAAATTCAATATTAATAGCTAAAGTACGTTCAAAAAGTAGATCTCTATTAATGATGTCTTCCAGTATTTTTAAACAAATTTTCTGTGAAAAGTCAGACTTAAGTACTTTTCTATGAAAATTTTTCTTCGTCACCTCTATTCTTTTTGCCAACGCTATCTCTTCTTCACGTGATAATAGAGGGTTACACCCCATTTGTGTTAAATACATCCTTAGAGGATCGTCAATTTTTTCTGAAGCGCCAGCCGCGACGCCTAATTGTGTTTTTGCACTATCCTCTGGTTCGTCGTCATCACGGGCCTCTATTTGAGATTCTTCGATAAGATCTATACCCAGTTCATCCAGCATGATCAATGTTTCATCGATCTTTCCAGGCTGAGCTAATGTGTCATCTGACAGAATCTTATTCAACTCTTCATAAGTTACAAATCCCTTTTCTTTACCCTTTCTTACAAGTATTTTAATTATTTGACTCGATTTGTCCATTTTTTATTATTTTTTCAATCGAATACATTTCTGTAATCATTTATTTAGAGTAAGAGATTGATTCCCTTCCAACATAAGCGATAAAGGTTATTATTTGGTGATCTTTACCTGTGTTCTCTGATACATGATAAAATTAAATTGTTTATAAAGTAATACTGTACCTCTTTATATAAGCAGGTGTATTTTAGGTTTTTGTCGGTCGAAAAAAGATAGCCACTGATTATAAAGACTGGCATGTCATGATGGGTATGTCAGCATTTTCAGGCATGATTTTATTAAATGGATCTTTTTTTGTCTGAATCTCATTTCTTCTGTATTCTTTGTACTCTTCTAATTCCACTATCTTTTTTTTTCAGTAGTTGCACTCTTTTTATTATGTCATTCCTTATGACTATAAATTATCCTCATCACATTATTACACAAATCTTAAATTCTTTATCAAACAGGTCGAAGTGATACTTCGGCAACTAACGCTCTATGATCAGAAAGATCTGTTCCGGTGCAATAGAATGATTTGATCTTATATTTTTTGGGGAGTCAAATAAACTCTAGTACGCATGAGTAATACAGTGTTTTGCTTTGATATTGACATATAAAATTCCCCGAGCGAACATGCCTGTCTTTATCATGTTGTACTAATTTCTTTCTTATGGCCCTGGTGATTGGATACTTTGAAAGTACCGCAAGAACTTCAATACAGTCAGGGTTTTGTGACCGATTATTTACTTTATTTACATCCATGGTTTTCATAAATGCAAAATATTTTTAACCCAACTTCGTATTTAATTGTCTGGCATGATTGTGTCCTATCGAATTAAACCTTAAATCATCTCGTACTTCCTGAAAGGTTATTATATCCGGATCATATTGCATAATTGCTTCTATTATATGTGATTTTCTCTCCTCAAAATTATTATAATTCCAAAGATTCAGGTCGAATATTTTAGTCATTTCAGCGCAGATCTGTGTACTTTATCTGGGTTTTTGTCATTCTCTCTATGGTTATCACAAATTTCAATTATATGATTTCAAGCTCTACCTTATCGCCGGCAGAAAGTGTTTTAAAACCTTCATTCTTCCTCTAAATAAACAAATCCGGCTTTTTCTATAGCTGCTACAATCTGATCAACATCAATCATGTCAGTATCGGCTTCTATAACAGCACTTCCTTCTATGTGACTAACCCAGGCAGTTTTAACACCTGAACACTTCAATAGTGCTCCTTTAACTTTCGTCTCGCAATTAGCGCAAGTCATTCCGTTAATGGATATTTCATACTCCTCTAGTCCTTCTAATTCTTCTGCCTCCAAGTCTTCCTTCTCAGTATTTTCTTCAGCTTGTTCATGCTCCTGAGTGGTAGAAAACTCATCATTTATTTTCAGCAATGTAAAGTCGCTGTTGCTTTGCAACGAGGAGTCTGCCTTGACAATTGCCGTGTTCATTGCGATTCCAAAAATGAAGAAAACTGAAAAGTAACCTAGATTTAAATATTTATTCGTAAACATATATTTTTCTCCTTTTTACAAAAAAATTAAAAAATTCTTATTTAGCTTTGATGAGCAAGTGAAGTAACGTCTTCTGCAAATTTAATTCTTTGATTTTAACTATCTTTTCTATTTCAACAATTTCGTATTTGTCTTTAGATTCTTTACACTTTATGGACACGTCGTCACCTAATTTCAGTTCCTTGAAACTATCAACCGATAGCAGCCCTTTATCATCTCTGACAAATATGTAATTGATACCCTTACCAATCTTTATACTCAGTTCGTTGATATCATCCCTCCCCGCATTCATTTCAATCGTTATCATGTCCATTTGATAGTCAATATTTTTTACTTTTCCAATAATAGTTGAGTAACTATTTTCCAATTCCATAGCCATCGTAAATGTACAAATATTTGTTAAAACCAGTAAGTGTATAATTATGAAAGTAGATAGTTTTGTAAACAACTTCTATGCCTCCTGAATGCTTTTCATGCTGGTATGCAGAAGCTCTTCATTCCATTTATTTAAAACATTCCTGTTTTTATCACAAAGAACAAGATTCCAGGTCCGTCGCATCTGATCTTCCTGGAAAATACTTTGTGCCGACAGGAATTCCATTTCACTTCTGATAATATATTTGCACCAAAGGCGTGACCTGATCGTTTCACATAAGTTAATATTTTTCAAATCCATTTGTAATTGGAATTACTTTCTGTGTCCTAAATTTCAGTGTTAAAGTACATTGTTTCGACTGAATACCCGGTATTCTCTGTTACTTCTTTTAGTTCTTTAACATCTACATTAAAAATGTCAACCTTGATAGTTGCTTCAGCTTCTCTGTGACTGACCATGGCATCATTAACGCCTTTACATTGTAGAAAGCACCCTTTATAGTCTCTTCACATTTGAGACTAGTCATTCCGCTGATCTTCAACATAATATTTCCTGAAAGGTGCTCTTGATTTGCAGATTCAGTAATTCTATAAACCATTGAAATATAAATTTGTCAGGTAATGGATTAAAATCTATTAATGATGTTAGCGAAAACCGTGCCACTTGCTAGTATTATTCAATGCCCTGTTGTATAAGTATTTATGACAATGCATGTATATTTTAATTGCTTTTTATTTATATTTTTGTTTAATTATGCTATGTCATTATGGCGCAAAAGATTTAGTTATTTAGTAGTTAGTTGACATAATGGCACATTACTTCAGGGGTTTAAAAAAAAAGTATTATAATTTACGTATTTTGTGGAGCAATAGAATGCAAATTAACATTCTTACGGTTTTTCAAAGAGAAAAGCTGGAATGGAGAAGGATAATCAATTATTTGAAAAGAAAAAAATAGGTGTTTACACGGTTTTTTCAGCACGCGAGGTTTACGAAACGCTAAAAATCGAACCCATAAATATTATTCTTTGTGAGTACCATCTTCCAAAGATTAAGACTTCAACTTTTCTAAAAAAGATAAAAACGATAAAACCAGATGTAGAGTTGGTTTTCCTTTCGGAAGGAGCGACTCTTTCAAATGCTATAGATGCGATGAAAGATGGCGCTTACGACTTTTATGAAATTCCCGTCAAACCGAGACTCTTAGCTACTGTGATAGAAAAGGCAATTGAAAAACAATTACTCTTCCTGGAAAAGATAGAACTTGAGAAAAAGGTAAGAGGAATGTTTAACTTTGAAGATATACACGGAAGAAGTAAGCCCATGCAGTATGTTATCAATCTAATCAGTTCCATTGCTCAAAAGAATACGAATGTACTTATTACAGGGGAAACAGGAACAGGAAAAGAGATGGTGGCAAAGTCCATTCACTATAACAGCCCACGAGCATCAAAGCCGTTTATTAAGGTAAACTGTGGGGCATTTAATGAAGGGGTGCTTGAATCAGAAATTTTTGGACATGAAAAAGGGGCGTTTACCGGTGCAATTATAAAGAGGGTTGGAAGGTTTGAGCTTGCGGATGAGGGGACCATATTCCTTGATGAAATAGGAGATATGACTTTAAGCACACAGATTAAACTTCTCAGGGTACTTCAGGAAAAAGAGTTTGAAAGAGTTGGTGGAAATGAAACGATAAAAGTAAACATCAGGGTTTTGGCAGCAACGAATCAGGATCTTAATAAACTGATAGAAGAAAAAAAATTCAGGCAAGACCTTTATTATAGATTGAATATTGTACATATTGAAGTCCCGCCTCTTAGAGACAGAAAGGATGATATTCCCCTTCTGGTTAGTCATTTTATTAATAATTTTAATGAAGAGAAAGAGTATGCTATTAAAGGCATAAATAAGAATGCAATGCAAATATTATTAAATTACACGTGGCCTGGAAATGTAAGAGAACTTGAAAATGCCGTTGAAGCTGCCATGGCACTTGCTCCTGGTCATGTAATAGAAGCAAAATACCTTCCTTCCTTCTTATTACTTTCTCAGCCACAACATGCCGATTTCTACCAGATTCCTCAGCACTTTACTCTTCAAGAAGCAGAAAAGGAAATAATAAGGTTTACACTGGAGAAAACAAAAGGCAACAAGTCAAAAGCTGCCAGATTACTTGGAATTGGCTTAAGAACACTCCAGAGGAAGGTGCTTTGCGCGTAAAATTATTCTTAACCATAGTTAGTTCGTTAGTTCTATCACCAGGATCATGAAAAAATTGATCTAAAACTTTAAAGCATGATTCCCGTTTGGTGAGTTACCAGGAAACTCATTTGATGGGACCAGGATAGTTTTATTCCTATTCCAATTAAATATATTGTCAACTTGGCTCTAAGATTTTTGAAATGACTTATAAAGATTAGATAGTTGGCTTATGTTGATGCAGTACTGGTCGATGTACTCAGTGGATCTGAGCGTATCAGCACAAACCTTTCTGCCATAACGATAGAATTAAGGGAATAATCTGCCTTACTTAACACTTGCTTTCTTTATACATTTTTCGCAAGTAGTTCCTTTATCAAAACACTCTTTACAATCCGTTTTAGATCTATCCGCATAGCCAACGTTACATGAGGTGCACCAGATTGTTTCTCCGGCTTTCCCCTTTTTACACGCGGCACATTCCTGCTTGTGAGTTTTACTGATTTCTGCTTTTTGTTGTGACCTGAGTGACTGTATGATGCTAAGGTTATTCTCCAGTGTATTCAATCTCCTCAGAGTAGCGGCCTCACTCTGCATGTCTATGTACTTCTTAATCATGCTGGACCAGGAAATATAGGTAAACGCGTTCGGATTGGTGTGGGCCATGCCCTTACGTATGAGAAATGCGTCGTTCTCCCACATGTAAAGGAAGTCCTTCTCTATCCTGCTCGGGTTTCCATCCTTTGCCCAGAATTCACCATAAAACCCGCCCAGGGTATTCGGCCATTTTTCTTCTACAGGGGCAGGAGCGTGAGGGCGGTCTTCCGGCATTGGATAAAGTGCCTTTTCACTGTAAAGTGACTTTAACAGCTCAAAAGACTCCTGTATATAAGCAAAGACAGCATCTGATGCAAGATCCATGGATGTAAGGTAATCCTTCGCGAAGATCTTTGAATGGCATTTCCTGCATGTCGATACCCATGCCTTTCTCCTTGAAAGCAATTCAGGGTTTTTGTTTATATATTCACTGGGTTTGACCGGTGGGTCTTCAAAGAGATTGTTATAAAAGAGCACATCTCCCTCACCCATAATAGCCTTCTGTACCATATTGTGAGAAAACTTTCCCTTATACTGCATGTGGCAGTATGCACATGTCGGGGCGGGCGCTGAGTACTCTTTGAGCGGCTTGTTCCAATCCCACTGATCTCCTTCTATCTTGTATATTGTGCCGTGTTTTGAATTTGTATAGTCTTCAATGTCCGGATGGTCAGGTCCGTTATGACAGGTGGCACACGCTTCCGGCCTTCTGGCCTCTGATGCCTTAAACTCATGTCTCGTGTGGCAACTGTCACACTTGTGCTGTATATTGTGGCACATGTCGCAGCCCTGAACGATATTTTTGTCCATAGCTGCCCATATATCGGTATCAAGTCCGGCGTCATAAGCTTTTGCGTGGCTCTCCCTGCCTTCAGGCCAGCCCGGTATGCCAACTTTCTTCTCTGATTCAAACTCATCAAATTCCTTCTTATGGCATTCACCGCACAGTTTTGAAGTCGGCATCATCAGGTCTTTAGCATGATCAATCTTTTCTGCCCCGACTCCGCCATGGCAGTCAATACAGCTTACTTCGGTTATCTCTTTTCCAATATTTTCCTTTATATTCTTGAGATATTCCTGCTGATAAGGGAGAAGTTTGCTGAAATCCGCGTGACTACTCCTTTCCCATGCTTTCACAAGGAGGGGATTGATTGCTTTGTGACAGAGGACACACTCTTTTCTACCGTATTCGCCTTGCGGGTTTTCCGGAGGGGTATAAAAGTAACCCGGAGCCCAATACCTGTGTGTGGGTATGGGTTTCCAGTGTTCCGCGTACGGCCCTACACCCTTGCCCTTGTCTATCTTCTCATCAGCCTCAGGATTTGTGGCGGTAAAGAATGAAATGGTAAGCAATGTAATCAGAAAACAAAGCAATCTGTTTATATTCATTATCTGTTTTTTCCTCCCGATAGAAAATTAATGTTTCTTTTGTATGTATTTTTTAATTAATTATGTTAATTAAAACAACTTGTAAAATCAGTGCAATAAGAACAATGAAATGTAATTATTCCGTTCATTTTATGCATAGCTTCTTTTCTAAACCAGGAACGGTGTTTTGTATTTCCACCAGCTGTTTCATCTTTGATCAGTGTACATGAGAAACAGATTCTCTATTCAAACTTCTCCATTCTGAATAGCAGCAATAATAAACTTGTTAATCAGTGCCTGGTTAGCAATGAAATATCAATACGAATAGGAAGAGATAAAATTGTAAAACTATATGTTATTTAAATCAAGGTGAAAAATAGATAAAACAGCGAATAGTAGATGGGTTGATGATTTGTATTACATCAGTGATAAGGTTTACTGTACTTCAAAAAAAGAGGGCAGGAGATATTATAACTCCTGCCCTCTAAAAGAATGGTAATCACTTATTTAGTATCAATCGTATTGAGTGTATCCGTATATTCACCCTTCTTCCAGAAGTCATAAGGTATATGTGAAATACCTGCTTTTTCTTCCAGTGCTTTTAACCTTCTCAACTTGCTTGCTTCTGATTTTACTTTTAAAAGAGACTCGTCCTGTTGAAAAGCTGCGACGTATGTCTGCATATCCGCGGACATATGGAAGGCAGACTTGAAAACAGTCGTTCCCTGGTAGACAAGCATATCAAAGTATGTTCGTTCAATTTCCGTGATATTATACATTCTGCTACCCAGGTTCCATTTATGACCTTCGTCAAGATATGGCGCCAGGTCCTTTGGCATGGCCTCCAGGAAACCGTCCTTCTGTAAATCCTCAACAATAGCCTTTGCCTCTCTCACTTTAGTATGGCTCACCTTCACAGTTTCATCAGCTCCTCTTAAATACGCGGCTGCAAATCGAGATGAATGGCAATCGTTACAGATACCAACCCACTTTTTTCTTTTTGCCGCGTGTTCCTCTGCCCCGCGATCAACTTCCAGTACTCCCATATGGGAATATACCGTGTTTTCAACGGCGTTGTGAGTACCTTTGTACATGTGGCAATAGGCACATGTTGGCGCCCTGTAGTTTCCTGCCTTCAGTTTCTTGTTCCAGTCCCAGTTGTCTCCATCAATCTTTGTAATGACTCCATGGGCAGAAGATTCATAGCACTCTATATCACGGTGGTCCGGGCCGTTATGGCAATATCCACATGCTTCCGGCCGTCTTGCTTCCGCGGCCTTGAAAGTGTGTCTGAAATGACATGAGTCACATTTATTTTCAACAGCATGACACTGCGCGCACCCGGCGACCTCAGGCTGAGGTTTATTGATCTGCCATCCCGCTTCAACTACATCCGGATGGAAAGCCCTTGCATGTGCAGGATGCCCTGACTCTCTTTCAGACTTAAACTGCTTAACCTGTTTGGCATGACACCCCTTTGTCCCACAAGTCTCTGGAGTGGGCATAGAAAGTTTCTGGTGATCATTTCCATGACATTTGTCACAGGTTACTACAGCTCCGCTATGTTTACTCCTCTTCCAGTCAAGAACAATCCCTGGAGTCGTTACTTTGTGACATGTAATACAATCCGTTCCCTGGAATTCACCTTCAACTTTGTTGTCAGGTTCAAAATAGTGTCCCGGGTCCCACCAGCGGAACATCTCGATTGGTTTCCAGAATTCGCCCCATTTCCCTTCGCCATTCGCGAGTTTTCCAAGGTCTCCGGCATAAGCGTTCATAGATGAAAAAAGCCCACAAGCTGCCAGTGTAAATATAAAAAAGAATACGAACATTTTCTTTTTTCTATTCATATGTATTTCCTTCCTTTCTTAGCTTTTTTACTAATAATAAATATTATGTCAGAAAGACGCACTCATAAAATTGTCTTCCCGATAGTGGGTAATGTTATAATTACTTATAATAGTATATGGTTAAAAAGAAAATCAAGAAGAAAAATAATGCCGGAGTTGAATCATTTAAAAAAGTTTGTTGACTGTTTTGTAAGTTTTAATAGAATTCTGGGTATGATTAATGAAAATAAAATGGAACCTGAAGTGAAGAAAAGATACAAGTTTAAATTACATGGCTGGATTGGTATCTTTTTGATATCAATTGCTGAATTTGCGGTTATCTTTCAACACCGTTCCTACATAGCGCACCGAGTAGGTGTCTGGACGACACCATTATGCTGGTGGGGATACATTTTTCTGATAGACGCTATAATTTTCCGGCTGAAGGGGAACTCGCTTATCTGCAACAGAAGAAGAAATTTTCTGCTGCAGCTTCCTCTTTCAATAATCATCTGGCTGCTCTTTGAACTTTACAACCTGCACCTTGTGAACTGGAAATATATCGGCTTACCAACTAACCCTGTAGAACTCTGTCTGGGAATGGGACTGGCATTCGCGACGATAATGCCCGGAATGTTTCTCACGGCCGAGCTTCTTGATACTCTTCGGGTTTTTGATAGATTTCATATTGCTAAACTTAAGGTAAATAACAGGATAATTTACGGGGGAATCATTCTTGGCTTCTTCTTCATCATGGCTCCACTGTTACTACCGGAAAGTTCTGCAAAATATCTTTTCGGCCTCGTATGGACGGGCTTTGTAATGCTGTTTGAGCCTATTGTATATTCAAGCAGAGGAGATTCTCTGTTAGGAGATCTGGAGAATGGAACATTAAGAAGGATCCTCTCTCTCTTTGCGGCCGGGTTTATCTGTGGATTCTTCTGGGAATTCTGGAACTTCTGGGCGCCGTCGAAATGGGTTTACACAGCGCCTTTCATGCAAGACCTGAAGATATTTGAAATGCCTGTTGCGGGTTTCCTGGGCTTCGGTCCTTTCGCGTGGGAATATTTTGTAATGTATAACTTCGCCAGGTTGTTATTGAGGCGGGAAGGTGGAAAATAGTCAGTTATGTTATTACAATAATTTTAGTTTGAAACCATACTCCTTACATCTCTGAAAAAAATTGTCTGCGCTGGAGTTATGTTTAATTATGAGCATACCTTTAGGTGATTTAGGCGCAATATAGCCTTTCAATTTAGGATGCTGGCGTATAACATATAACATCTCAGGGTCTTCTGGTATTACAATGGCAGAACAGTATCCTACACGCAAGACGGCCCCCACCTCTGATGGTTTCTTGTCTCCAAGGAAGGCCCTTGTCGTCGACGGCAAGGGATCCAGTTCTTTAAGCGCTGTTAACAACTCCTTGCTGGCAGAGGTTTTGGACGGCACCTCCTGCATCACCTTTTTATCAAACTGAAATTCAAAAATGCGGTCGATTCTTACGATTTTACAGTAACGGAAAAGTGGCACAAGTGTCTTTGCGGGACGGTCACATCCTGCCAGAACAGAGAGGTTGGATAATGCCTTAAATTCCGTACATACCGGTGGGGGGGGCGGCGCTGAGCAAAAGCCAAGCATGATCTGCCCTGTCTTATTCAGAAATATCCAATCCTTTCCTTTTTCCTCGGTTACGCAAGCCCATCTTGTAATATAGAGTGCTGAGAGCAGCGCCTGTTGCCCTTTTTCGTCTAACCATGATTTCCAAGAATCCAGTGGTTGGTCTTTGATGTCGAGTTTTTTTTTAACGGGGAGAAGTGTTCTTTTTGGCAATTTGCTGAATTCAAGGAATGCTTTTCCAATATCTTCTTCCAAAATGGCCTTGCCCTTAAAGCATTCAAAAAATAACATCAAGAATTCTACTAACCTGGAACTCATCGCAAAAGTAGGCCTATAAATCAGATGCCCCGTATATTCCTGAACAAAATCTAATAATGCATCTTTTGCGGCAACTCGAATTTTTTTGATGTTACAGGTTGTAAAAGCGTTAAAGCATTCTCCTTCCTGATAACGTTTAGCACCAGATTTATCTTTTGTAATTACAACCTTACTATTAATCAATAACCTGGCAACGTCTTCAAACAAATATGTATTAAAATTTGCCTGTCTGCAAATGCGATCAACATCTGTCCTGTTAGGACATCCATCTGTTCTGGCTTTTACCCTGCCAGAAAGCAGAATATAAAGGACCGCTTTTATCCAGTATTCTGAATAAGGGAACCGATTCTCTTCCTCAGGGGCCGGTATTGTTTTCTGTTGAGCTATGAATTGTTTAAGATTCATTTCTGCCGCTGCTTTCGTCATTGTCTCCATCCTCGCATTTCTATCTACATTCAGGATTGCTCGATAGTAAAACTATGGCCGGGTTTAATGGCAAACGAACTCCATCGATACTTTTTATTTTTATCCAGTTGGATAGATTGGGATTCGAGTCTTTTTGACGTTTGAAGTGGATCTGAACTCAAATGAATTATATAACCTATACCTTTGTAAGCAGGTTTACTTCCCCAATTGAGAATCTTATTCAATCGCGCTACCGGATTATCAAGAATCGCAAAGTAATCTAACTCAATATCGAGTAGTGATGACAATTCTGCTTCCCTATTGTTTCCATTTATCCTACTGTCTCAATAAAATAATTTCTTATGAAAATATTTTCGGTATTTTTCTGATACTCCAGAAATACTTTTAGTATTTCTATTTCTGAATTTATGATAATTTTATTTACAATTTCATCTGCCGTGTAATCCGGCGGGGAATCTATGTGGATATGAAGATGATCTTCCCCCATGAAAAGTAAATTAATTTTTCCATGAAAAAAATCACCGATGGAATTGAAAATTTCTGAAAATTTAACAAAATGGTCTTCAGTATTTGAAAATAGTTTTTCTCTTTTTGGTGTTATTATACACAAATGGTAATTTAATTCACAAAATATCATGTCCGGATCAAATTCCCATTGTTGTAATGCATATGCACGAAACCATTTGGTTCTGTCTGGTATTTCTTTTTGAGGTCTGTTTAACTCCTTTTGTGATATTTCCCTTTTTGCTTCTTTTGTTCCAACAAAAGTCAAATTTGGTCTGAAAGCCTCACACTCGAAAATCTCATTTCCCTTTTGGGCGGCTCTTGTTAGTTCGCATAATATGCTCTCATTGAAACCATAATCTTTGCATAAATTACATGTTAATGAAGTTGTCTGATTATGGCCTTTGAAACATTTGTTACATTTATTCTCAAATTTCATTTTATATATTTTAAAGCTTCAAAAACAAAAATATATTGTTTCCTGAACTTCCTGTTTCCCTTATCAGGTTATTCATCTTCCCAACTTGGATATTGATCAGGGTTCTCACCTTCCGACTCGATCACCCTTGGATAAGTGATGCCTTTCACAAGATACTTTTTCTTCCTCCCTTTTTTGATTTTAAACATCCATGAGTCACCAAAATCAAAATGGTAATAGAGTTTCAATCCCGTTAGCGGATACACTTCATTTAACATTGTGTCTAATCCCTTTCTTTCCTCAAAACCATTTTCATCTTCATTTCCAAAAACTCGCTCTCTTTTACGCCAACTCTTTCCGACAAAAAACTCGAAAAGGTGATCGTTGTCAAACCCGATTATCTTTTGAATGTATAGATGAAGATCATACAAATCTGTTTCTTCTGATAGTTCTATCACTCTCTTCCATGTGCTTTTAGCATTCATTCCTGACTCAAGTTCTACCGTTAGTGTATATATTTCTCTCATCTCTCGCTCTTATTAATTCCGGTTAATAGAAACTATTATTTGTTCCGAATACGGTCCTTATTTACCAAGTACGTGTGTTTGTTGCTCCTTTTTCATTGAACTGTTAGCATTTTTTTACAGTTTGTTGGTCCGCGTTTAATTGTGAGAAAGCCCTCCCTTTTGCAATAGGTGTTTCAGGCAAGGAGGAATAAGGCTCTTCCCAATCTCCCCTATAAACATTCTTATCAGTAGGTTTAACACCCGTATATTTTAAAATTGTTCGTATTCTTTCCTGTCCATCTACAACTTCATAGATATAGGGATTAGAGTCATCATTTTCTTTCAAGTATTTTTTTATAGTATTCGTTAGTGTCTCCAATTGGATATCCACTATTAACTAATGTTTCCCAGTCAATTTTCCAAAGGTAGAACTTTGGAATTCAAGCCCCAGAAATATTGTGTCTATTAAAAGTTTTTCTGGGCAAGCTTCCAACGGAAATCAAGATTTTACGAGCCACATAGATACCCGATAAAGGAATTCGGGTATGACAAACGCGGTATATGCAAAAACCTAACCGGATGACGCTGGAATACCGTAATGATTATTTATATAAATTTACTGCAATTTTCAAGTAAAATTTCAACAATCTAAGGCGTAGAAATTCCATAACCCATCTTCCTCAGCTTCTTCCGAAATGCAGTCTCCTTTGACGAAGGTACCACAATATACCCACCTTCAGCAGATATACAGAGATTTTTCAGACGGCTGTCGTTGGCAAATGTCAATGCGGCTACCGGATCAGACACCTTTATAAGACGCGCGGGGCCTTCATCGCTGAACAGATTGTTTCGTCTTATCATATCTTCAAAAAATGATAATACTGTATCAGGTAAATCCTGGTCATTTTTAGAAAGAAGAAATTCTTTTATTTCTTCAATTGACTTTCCTTTTTCATATGCAATCAGTATTTTGTCAGGATCCAGTTTCCATACCTTATCCGAAATTTTGTTCGCTATTGTTTCCAGTAAAATAGCTTCTGAATGTGGAAATGGCGCTTTTGTTTCTGTGATCTCTCGGTTGGGCAATACCTTCAATACTTGCCGTCTCTCTATTGGTGCAGCTTTGTAACTCTCTGCCAGCCCGAGACACCACGATCCCAGAGGATTGATGCGAAAGTATTGCAGGCCATCGTAACGGCTGAGAAAATAAAGTTCGTCAGCTCCCCAAAGACCTCTGTAGTCATCTCTCGCCATTGAAGGCGGGATATATGCCACGTCAATAATTCCCATAGTTGCCGCATATTCAAAAAGGAAGGCAAGGGTGAAGCGACCCTGCAAAATCTCCCAGGTATGTGAACCATCATATCCGAGAGAGCCATAACGAGGTTCACATATGTACAGGTTCCACTCATTTCGAGTCACTATAAAATTATAGTCTAAGGCTCTGATTGACTTAAAGAGGGTTTCGACCGAGATCCATTTACCTACCGGACATGAGGCAAGAGTATAGGCAATGCACCTTCTTCTTTCTGCCACAGCGCTTAAACCGCGTTTTCCCTTGCCTTTCTGTCCTTTAATAGCATCAACTCTATTGAATTCATCTATAATTGTCGTACCGAGCCATTTGTTCCAAAGTGTCCGAATGGTCTCATGAGTTGGAGTGTTTAAGGCTTTTTGTCCCTGCTTTGTCAACTTTAACTTACTGCCTGACAATTCTGCCAGTTTAGCGCTTTGAACAATCAACGGCCATGCAAATGCCTTTATATGTCCTATTGCTGAATTGTCGCTATCTTTGTCAAATATATAAAAATCTCCATGCTCCAGGATAGACGCAATAGTTCGTGCTCCGGCTTCAGTCGGTCTCTTTGTTTTATCACTGACACCGATCTTTCCGGAATCTATAATACGTAATACTGAAATCACATCCTGCAGCGCCAAATTCTGTGTCTCAGCTTTTACAATTGGGATTTCACTGGAGACCTCTTTACGCTCATTACTTTTATAATCGTAACCGTAAGATCTCTGTATGAAGGTGTCTGGAACGTCACCCTCCACTTCAATTGTATACGAACCAGGTTTCGGAACAAAATCTTTCAGGCGTACTTTCAGGTCTTCAGGCATTGTGCCATTAATGATAAGTAGATTTATTAAGGAAGGCTTACGTTCTCCATATTCACTCAAATAGCCGGTGTAAGGCACACTCCCATACTTAGCCATAAACCTGGAGGTGTCAAATTGATTATCACATGAGTGGACAATCTCGGAAACGGCAGTTTGAGCAAGATTATCCAGGCGTGTCCAGATACTATGAAGCCCATCTCCCTTTATCGAATTACAAATAGATGTTACCATGTCCAATTTTCGGGTAGGCGGTTTAGGAGTAAGCAATTTGCAGATATTTTTTACTACCGGAGCGGTGTATCCATCCATTAGCGCCTCTTCCACTGTTTCATAAAATTCCAGTGAATTATAACGTGACATCTTTTATATCTCCTTTTTGTTTCGCGTAATTTTTCTTAAGGATATCCTCGTAATCATGTATCTCGTATTGATAACCCTGTTCCGTAAGGAACAACTGGCGTTTTACGGCAAAATCCTGGTCCCTGGTATCGCGTGTTATGAGGGAATAAAAGTGTGCCCTGTTTTCCCCCTGCTTTGGCCTTAGTATGCGTCCGAGGCGCTGGGCCTCTTCCTGGCGGGAGCCAAACGTGCCCGAAACCTGTATGGCCACGTTTGCATCGGGAAGGTTTATGGCAAAATTAGCGACCTTGGACACAATAAGGACCTTTAAGGTCCCACTCTTAAACTCTCCGTATAATTTCTCTCGTTCCAGATTTGAAGTTTTTCCAGTTATTATGGGAGCATCCAGCTCGGTGGAAATCCTTTTGAGTTGTGAAATATACTGGCCTATAACCAGGACGTTGTCACTATCGTGTTTTTTTAACAATTGTTTGATAATATCATTTTTCAGGGGATTTTCTGAAGAAATTCTGAACTTTTCCCGTAACTCAGCTACGGCATATTCCATTCTTAACTCCTCTGCCAACGGGATGCGTATTTCAGTACAAACTGCCTCTGCAATCCATCCCTGTTTTTCGAGGACTTTCCATGGAACATCATATTTCTTTGGTCCTATTAAGCTGAAAACGTCATCTTCCAACCCGTCCTCCCTGACTAATGTTGCTGTGAGACCCAGTCGCCTCTTGGACTGTATTTCGGCCGTAGTCCGGAATACAGGGGCAGGTAATAGATGTACTTCATCGTATATTATCAAACCCCAGTTCTGTTTATTGAATAGTTCAAGATGGGGAAAACCCTCTTCCTGTTTTTTACGAAATGTCATGATTTGATATGTAGTTATTGTGATCGGTTTGATCTCTTTTTTTTCACCGCTATACTCCCCTATGTCATCCGCACACAGGCTTGTCTTATCGATAATTTCGTCCCTCCACTGCCTTAGCGCCGTAATATTTGTCGCTAGTATCAAGGTCTGGTACTGATATTTTTCCATGACGGCAATGCCCAGAATAGTTTTGCCTGCTCCACACGGAAGCACAAGCACCCCGTTCCCTCCTGTTGCTTCTCCTCCTGCGTAAAATACATCAATCGCCTCGCGCTGATATTCCCTCATTGTGAAAGGAAGATTACTCGCAAGCAGGTCTTCCCTCAGGGTAAAGGTGATTGCCTCACCGTCATCATAACCAGCAACATCCTCAACGGGAAAACCGATTTTTATTAAAACCTGTTTTATATGGCCCCTGTTTAATGGAGCAATGGTGAATTCGAGTTGATTCAACTGCTGTTTGATCAATGGTATAACATGCTTATTGTGGGTTATTTCTGTAATCAGATACTGGTCTTGCGAGGTGATAAGGAATTGTCCATCCCGTTTAATTAACTTCAGTTTGCCGTAACGGCTGATATTGTCTTTGACGTCTTCAACTATGTTCTGGGGAACGTCGTATTTACTATATTTATTAAATATCTCTAAAATAGTGTCATTGGTAACACCTGATGACGCGGCGTTCCAGAGCGAAAGAGGCGTTATGCGGTATGTATGTATATGTTCCGGGCTCTTTTCAAGTTCGGCAAACCGTACTAGTTCATCACGGGCATCTTCATACCTCTGGTGGTCAACTTCCAGGAGAATAGTCTTATCGCTCTGGACAATCATCGGGTTTTCAGGATTGTAGTTCATATCTGTTTTCTTGGATATCTTTGGGGCCCTGCGTAAGAATTAGTAATTTAACTGGCGGCTTTGAGACTAAAAATAATCATCCTCTTCATAACTGTCAAATCTTTGTACAGATTCCGGTTCCATCTCTTTCACCTTCGGCAAGTGTCCTTTTTTTCTGAGTTCACGCAATACTTCTTTGATGCCGGCATCCGATTTTAGAACCAGTACTGGCAGCTCATTTGAGTCGGCGATATGTTTCTGAACCGATTTTATGTTCTTAATATCCTCTAATAAAATACGGTCTTTGACCATTATATATCCACCGCATGTTCCAACTGTCAGAAGATCCTCTTTCTCCTTTAATTGTTTGAAAAGATAGGCGATATTCTGCGGCAGTTCCTTCCCTGTGTGGTCTGTTAAAAACGTTTTGATCTTTGCAAGATCCAGTTCAAAATTTGTAACACCCTTAATCAGACTTTTAGATGATAATTCAAAGATAATCGTATGGTCAATCTTTTTAAATTCAGTAAATTTTCCCAATTCAGACAGTATATCTAGTTGTGTTCCCGGCATACATAAAATCTCGCCATTCGGTTGCAATATTATTTTCTTTTCAGTATGGACCTTCGTCTGCTTTACGTCCATGACTTGATCTGTAGCAAGGGCAATAGCTGTTTTCGACAGTTTGAAGTGGGTAATACTCTTTTCACCTTGCACGATATCTACAAACCCAAGGAAATACATTGTTTTGATGATAGATACGTACATGCCATCTAAATCGTTATAATCAGATTTTGATTGGATGAGATAATGTTCTTCCTGAATATGATCAAGGCTGTCATGAATATTATCTATTTTTGTAAAGTTGTAGTCTGCATACAACAACTCCCTGAATTTATCCGTCTTCAGCCACTGGTGAGGCATGTCTTTCATGCATCGATACAGTAACCCTTTGAAATCACAATTGAGAGGAATAGCATAATAGTCTAACACTCTGTTTGGTGATTTATATAATTCGTTCCAGTCAGTTGAGATTAAAAAGAAATTCTCGATTTCCTTCCTGAAATCCATGACAGACAATTTCCCGAACAATAAATTTTTGCCTTTTTGTGTAAGAACAAAACACTTCCTTCCCCTGTTTGTAATGTATTCTTTCAATAAGAGAAATATTGATATACAGTCAATTTGTTCAATATGATTAATACCTAGAATTCTGGCACATTTTTTAATTGCAGCCTTGGGAATCAGGCTTTTCTGGGTTGGTTTGACATGTGAAAAAACTAAAAAGATTACGATATTTCTTGTCAGCATTTGAAGCAAAGAGTCTGTCGATTTCCCATTCATACTATTCGGTATATCGGAGATCATTTCAGCCATGATTTTCTGCTTAGCAGCCTCTGCCTTTGCGAGATATTCACGGGCCAGGAGAGGAAAAATTTCTTTGGGAATCAGTACATTGTTACTGTATTGGTGGTTCTTAAATACCAGTGCACCCATATGAAACAGTTTTTGCAACTCTGTATACTTATCACCTTGTTGTCGGGCCTGAAAATGATAGAAATGGTTATTGAAAATAGTATTGATTGACGTATCCCATGCATGTACATTGTAGTTCGTAAATTGGTCTAACAGGACTTCTAACTCTACCTCATTTCCGCGCTGGAGTACGAATAAAATGATCTCTTTCTGCTTTGCTGTTAAAGTACTCTTTATTTCCTCTCCCCTTGATATGAGAAAGTTATAAAGAAAAGCCATATTGGAAGCCTTTGAGAGAGAAACATCAAACTTGCCATTGAAATTTTCGTTTAAGTAATCTGTAATCTGTTTTACTTTTTCCACACCCATTGTCCTGAGCACATATAACACACTCTCTTTATCCCGGTTGTTTGAAAAAAGTAGATAGCGGTATTCATAAGGGAGTATAACTTTTTTCGGCTTCTCCAAATCCCAAATAATAAAGACCAGTCCAAAGAGGCATAATCCCTTTACCAGTTTTTCGGTAAACCCCGCACTCTTGATCTCTTCCCAACTGACTTCTTTTTTTGTTTTGCCACAGAGAAAAGAGAGAAAATGTTTCTCTGCCTTTGTTAAATCAGCACTAATAGATTTAAACACCTCTACATTTGTCAATGTACGATAAACATATTGGACATTTGTTAATGTGTTTTTTGTGCCGGGGTTCTTATATTGTGAGAATCTTTTGATATTGTTCTTTATCCGGATAATATAATCATCCGATTGGACACTAAGGATATCCATTAATAGTCCGCTATCATAGCCTTTATCACTATTATGATTAAACAACATTTTCTGACACATGAGTGCTTTTTTCGGTAATTTGTTAAAGAATATAAGTACGGAGGACTTACAAATAATATCGATTACTTGTCCCTTGTTGGA
>NZ_BAOS01000037.1 GCF_002443295.1 Candidatus Scalindua japonica
GGAATTTTGTACTGACGGACTGTTTAATACCGGATGTTTTTTCGGTCCTCATCTGAATTTCAAAGCCGGATGGTTCTCCGGCGACTAATTTAAAATCTTTTATCTGCCCGTTTATTATGCCTGTAATGTTGCCCCACTCACGGTAGGTATTAGACATTTGTCCCAAATCCAGGTGTTTAACTTCTGCTGATAATCCAATCTCCATCATAGACGTCATGAAATTGTTCAACGTTAAGTCTCTAATGGTAATATCTCCGCCAAATAGCTTAATGTTTATCTCTTCTTTTGAAGAGAGTTTCTGCCCCTGCTGTTGGAAAGAGATGGCCGAGCTGTTTAATGTCCCCTCTAAGGGTGTCAGTTTGTAAGTTGTAGACAAATCTTTGAGGCTGATATTATTTAACTGAAATCCAAGTTTAAACTTTCTATCACTGTTTATCATATTTTCCACAGCTATATTTCTGATCTCTATTGTGCCATCAAATACAGGTATTTTAAAAGGATTTTTTATAAAGAAATTATTTGAGTTGATAATAGGATTAATCCGGACATCCTTAATTTCAAGTGGGCCGTATGAGAGCTTATTTAATTGTACGACTCCATATTGCGTCAGAGGAACATCCTGTTTCCGCATAGGAGTTTTGGAACGGGGATAAGCCATTGTGATGGGAAGATCAATGTTGACGTCTTCAATAGACAGTTCTCCGTAGGTGATTCCCAGGTCATTTACGTCCAGATGGCCATTAATCGTTAAATCATTTTTAGGGCCGTTAATTTGAAAGTGTGTACTTGATTCACCCTCAACACTGGTATTAAACAGTACCGGGTTAGAGTATTCTACCGTGTCTTTAACAAAGGTTTCAAATAGTG
>NZ_BAOS01000038.1 GCF_002443295.1 Candidatus Scalindua japonica
ATTCGTTAGATTAAGTGTTTTCCGAAGTTTTTTTGGGGGATTACTACTCGATACTTTGGTGATATTTTTACAGATTCCATATAACGCCTCCATTCATTAGCTGTTAATTATTGCATCACTGAAGATTTTAAATATTGGTGTGTTCACTTATTATAATAACCTCCTTGCATTAATCAGTGATATATTACGAAAGTATATATCACTGATTAATAAAAACAAGAGCGTCTTCATTGTTATTACTTCTGCGTCCAATTCCCATTTTCATCATGGTGCCAGTGGCCGGGTCTGGCTTTTTGTTTAAGGGTCTTCGCGAAGACGGCCTTTATTTTTCCAACGTCTGACAGCGCGATTTTATTTGCGGTTGCCAACTCCTTATAGAGAGCTTCACGGTCGTTATTTTCAGCCCTCACCAAGCGTTTGACCGTCCTGATACCCTCTCCTCCAAGACCACCCATTTCCCTTATCGCAAGCATACCGTCATTCGTTTCACCAATGGCGCCTTTCTCCTTAAATTCCATGATTTTTGCATTACGGGCCTTCATGGAATCGATCAGTTTTCGGATAACAGGGGTTGTCAGGTTGAGGTCTATTTCACCCGCGTAAACTGTTGAGTTTCCGAAGAGGTTAAAAGGTATACTCTTTCGAAAATAGCTTTGTTGATCACTATTGACCGTGTTGTCTTGTGTGCCGTCTTCTCCCTGGATCTCGTCAATAATTATTTCGGCAGCCTCTTCGACTGCTTCGGTTGGGAAGTAAACGTTAACAGTAATCACGGCACAACTAATGACAAAAAATGCCAGAAGTGGTAATCCAAGAAATCTTATCATCTGCTTCTTCATAAATTAACTCCTTTCAATTGTTTTCATTTTTTATTTAATCTGAACTTGAGTGCCATCAACATCTGAATCTAATATTCCTTTGAATGAGCTGAGGAATGTCTTGAATGGTACTCTTTTTTCGGCATTGGGGAACACAATCTCAAGCCTTTTCATCCCTGCTCCTTTCATAAACAACTCTTTTCCGTCTTTTTTTACAGCCCCCCGCAATTTTATATAGTCATTTTCCAGTCTGGCATGTAGTCCCATTACAGCATATTTATAATTTGTAAACCCTACTTTGTCCAATGCTTTTCCAATACCGGGAACAAAGTTTTTAAGGAATTTTGTACTGACGGACTGTTTAATACCGGATGTTTTTTCGGTCCTCATCTGAATTTCAAAGCCGGATGGTTCTCCGGCGACTAATTTAAAATCTTTTATCTGCCCGTTTATTATGCCTGTAATGTTGCCCCACTCACGGTAGGTATTAGACATTTGTCCCAAATCCAGGTGTTTAACTTCTGCTGATAATCCAATCTCCATCATAGACGTCATGAAATTGTTCAACGTTAAGTCTCTAATGGTAATATCTCCGCCAAATAGCTTAATGTTTATCTCTTCTTTTGAAGAGAGTTTCTGCCCCTGCTGTTGGAAAGAGATGGCCGAGCTGTTTAATGTCTCCTCTAAGGGTGTCAGTTTGTAAGTTGTAGACAAATCTTTGAGGCTGATATTATTTAACTGAAATCCAAGTTTAAACTTTCTATCACTGTTTATCATATTTTCCACAGCTATATTTCTGATCTCTATTGTGCCATCAAATACAGGTATTTTAAAAGGATTTTTTATAAAGAAATTATTTGAGTTGATAATAGGATTAATCCGGACATCCTTAATTTCAAGTGGGCCGTATGAGAGCTTATTTAATTGTACGACTCCATATTGCGTCAGAGGAACATCCTGTTTCCGCATAGGAGTTTTGGAACGGGGATAAGCCATTGTGATGGGAAGATCAATGTTGACGTCTTCAATAGACAGTTCTCCGTAGGTGATTCCCAGGTCATTTACGTCCAGATGGCCATTAATCGTTAAATCATTTTTAGGGCCGTTAATTTGAAAGTGTGTACTTGATTCACCCTCAACACTGGTATTAAACAGTACCGGGTTAGAGTATTCTACCGTGTCTTTAACAAAGGTTTCAAATAGTGCTGTATTTGAGAACTTCTTTACCGCTAATTGTATATCAATATGTGGATTGCTGTTCAGGTGTAGAATTTTTCCCTCTGCTGTGACCGTCCCCAGATTGTTCCAGGACAATTCGCTTTTAACTCCTGTAAGACTTTTTTCAGAAGTGTCATAATTGCAACTGATGGAAAAACGTGTCTTCATACCTCTCATGTCTGTAGTAAATTCTCCCAGTTGGATAAGGAATGGACTAAATGTACCGCTTGTCTGCAAGGAGAACTTGCTGAAATTGGCGTCCATAGCAGTATCTATTTTGATGGTTCCGTCTATTTTTTCTCCAAAATAGTCATAGTCGGGAGATGAGAATTTGAGTTTAGAAAATGACAAGTCCGTGACCGCTCTTGTTTTCTGAGATCTATCTCCTCCAATAACATCAATGATAGAATCTATGGAGATATCGCCATTTAATGACCACTCCTTATAGCCTTCGGGGATAAAGTGAGTAAACGTTTCCGAGAGGGTTCTACTGTTCATGTTATGGAGTTTAAAGGAGGTTTCTCTGATTACTTTCTCCTTAATATCAATATTTCCGGTAATACGCGCTGGATCTGAAAACATCGTATCAATCTGTGTCTCAAACATTGTGCTCTCCGGACGTTTCAAATCAATAACAGTTTTAAAGTTTGAAATTAGTTTATTGATAGAGTAGAGAGTGTCATCATAGTGTAATTTTCCATGAATTTCATTCGAAGCGAGGGTTATCTGGTCCGGATAATCGATGGCGAAAACTATTGGGATGTCTATGTCTGTTACTTGTACTTTCGGTATCTGAAAAAAACCATTATGTACTGTAAACTTACTGTCTACTTTTATTACTCTTTGATGATCAGAGAAGGAGAGCATTGCCTCGACCGGTATTTCCAGAACATCTGCCCTAAAGGCCATATCCCCACTCTTCAGGTCCAGGTTGTTTATTGGACTGTTTAAGCTTATTTCTGTTTTCTCAAAGTTTCCCTGGACAGAAATATCAATGTCGCACTCTCCTTCTATAGTAAGAGGGGGGAGCTCTATCAGTTTAATATCATTTAATAAATCGTAGATAGTATTGATAGAGAGCCCGTGTGAGCTTATATTACATTTAATTTCAGGTGTTGAGAGTAGAGAACGTGCTTTGCCATTGACAAAAAATTTCTCTAAATCATTTATGAGAAAAAAAGAGTTGTCCAGAATGATCAATTCATCATTTAGTATACTGTATTTTGTGTTTATCTCAACTGTTCCGGGTAAGTTTGAAGTAGTATTTTTTGTAAGGTGTGAAATAGAAAAATCTCCTTTTATTGAGATATCAAAAGGATTTGCAAACTGGATATCTTTACCATTCATGCTCATTTTTGTTAATGCTAGTTTGTTGTCATCTAACACAATCTGTACATCTGTGTTATTTATAGAGACAGCGTCAACAGAGAGATGTCCTGGATAAAACTCTTTTATGTTCATGGGTGCCGTTTCTTTGTCATCTGAAGTCTGACCGGCTGTTTTATTACTTTGTACATGGAGATTGATCTGAGCGTCAGAAATGTCTATTCGTCTAATACGTCTCTTTAAAAGACCAGATAGCCCATAATCAATAGTAATGGTGCTACATTCAAGCGCAAAATGAACCTGGCCGCTTAACCAGGTTCCATTGATCTGTTTTAACTGAAGTCCGTTAAAAATGTCAAGATGTATGTCCGCGATTCTCATATCAAACTTTGTATCTCCCTTGATCCTGCGCTCAATGTATGGCGTTAACTTTCCTTTGTTTATGAGAAAGACACAGGCGGATATGACCGATATTATAGTGATAAGGGCAACGGAAAGTATAATGGCAATTATTATAGAAGTTTTTCTCATAATCACATTTTACAATAGAATGATTGGGTTTTAAAGCGGTTTCACTAAACACCTTATTATTTCTTGATTACGGAAAAAACAGGTGCTACAATCCAGACACTAATTGTACCAATTGGTACGAATACACTTTATTGAGTATTTTTTCTGTAGAATATTATACGCCTCAGCGAACTGGAACAGCAAACTATTAAAGAGAGTGTTTCTGTTTTTGATAAACAGGCAAAAGTTGTTTTGTTCAGTTCCCGTGCCAGAGACACTGCGCTCGGCGGAGACATCGATCTGTTATTCATATTTGATAGTATAAAACAGCAGGACCTGGGGCAGATACGATGGCAAATCAGGGAGAAGCCTGGTGAGCAGAAGATTGACATGTCCCTATAGGAGAAGAGAGCATGGAGAGCAGAATGACAAGTCGGCATGTCATTCTGAGGAAGGCACGATTAAAGAATATCAACGTCATCAACTTTGAAATTCCTATACATTAAATTAAGGGGGGAAAGTGGTTGTTGAGAAGGAAAAAGAGATTGAAACAGACTATTCATGTATACCTGTCCCGTTTCCGGATAAACTGGCAAACGAATGGGGACAGGATGAGCACGGAATTTTTCAGTTGTTTACCATAAACTGAGCAATTGCGTATTGTCTATTTTGCAATGGAAGTTGCGATATTAGGGTTTAATGGGTTTACATCGAAAGCCCTGGTTTTTGGGATAATGATCAAATCCATGACCTCCATGGGAATTGCACCTGGTAAGGTTTGATCTCCCATAACTAATGCACCTGAAAAACCAAGGTAAAAAGAAATATCTAATTTGCCCCAATCAACCCTTTGTATATAGTAACTTCACGCATGGCTTTATCTTTAAACTCTTTATTGTTTTCTTTAATACTTTTCTGCCAGTACGCATAGCCCAGATTGTTGTGGGCGTCGGGTAACGTGGGGTTTATCTCTATGGCCTTCTTGAGTATAGAGATGGCTTCATCAAACATTTTTCTCTCACAATAGACCAGCCCCATATTACTATATGCGTCAGCGAATTTCGGGTCGATACCAATCGCAGTTTCGTACTCTTCCATCGCCTCATCAAGTTTGCCCTGTTCAAAGTAGACAAAACCGAGATTAAGGTGTGCTACTTTGAATTGTGGATCGATTTCAATCGCCTTTTTCAGTTCAGCAACCGCGTCATCGAGTCGTCCCATACTGAAATAAACGCTTTCAAGGTAGCAGTGAAGTTCCGGGTCTTTTTTCTCAAGTTTCAGGGCTATTTTAAACTCTTCCATAGCCTCGTTCAGCAGGCCTGTTTTATAATAAGAGCGTCCGATGTATTTGTGAGCGTCAACGTTATCAGGGTCTATCTTCAGTACCTGTTTCAGCTCATTGACACTCTCTGAAAACATATTGAGTTCCGTATAGACAAGGGAGAGGTTTACGCGCGCTTCAAGAAAATCGGGATTTAACTGGATTGTTTTCTGGTACTCCGTTATCGCGTCATAGAATTTCATCTTCTGTTCATACAGTTTACCAAGATTAAAATGCGCTTCCGCGTCATCCGGGTTGGACTTGACGGTATTATTGTATGCAATGATTTTTTTGTCTATTTCCTTTAGTTCTGATTCTGTTTTTCCAATCTGGCTTGCAAGCTCTTTTGTTGAGAGATCTCCTCCCTCATGCGCGTAACCTGAAGTAAGGGAAATGAATGCAATTGCCAGAGCCAGGCAAGAGATTGATATCTGTTTTTTCATTGATTAGTTTCCTGTTCTTATTTTATTGTTCTTAAATAAATTATAATTGTAGTAGTAAATCATGGATTGCCACTACAGATAAATTGAATGTTCAGGGATGTGGACCACCCATTATTTTTGCCTGTTGCGCGCTTTTTTCTTTCATTAATTCTTCATACTTTTTAAATTCAGTATCGGCATCTTTTGATCTTCCCTGCATCAGGTAAATGACCCCTATATTGTTGTGCGGTTGTGGAAATTTTGGATCGATAGCTGCCGCATTTTGAAACGCGGCAATGGCCTCTTCATGTTTCTCCAGCTTCATCAAGGCCATTCCAATCTCATCATACGCAAGAGCTGAAAGAGGGTTTAATTCAATTGCCTTATTAAGTTCATTTATTGCCGCATCATATTCCTGGTCATATCTATAGGCAATACCAAGGTTTATGTAACTTTTCGGGTTGGCAGGGTCGAGCTCTACTGCTTTCTTATATGCATCGATAGCGCCTTCTATCATACCCTGTGTATAGTACGCGCGTCCCAGGTAATTGTATGCTTTTACCATAGTCGGTTCAATTTCTACAGCTTTTAGCCATGCCTGGACTGCCAGAGGAAATTTTCCGTCTTTTATTGCTCCGATACCGAAGGTGTAATAATCTTCCGCGTCTGTACCGAGGTTTGGAAGTTTTACCTCGGGTTTTTCCTCCACTTTTTCTTCTGTTGATGTTTCAGTTTTTACCTCTTCTGAAACAGATGCCACCTCTGTTCCTCCTTCTTTACCGCATCCGTATATAAAGAATGCTGCCAGCAAGAGGCAAATAATTGGATTGTAACTTATTGTCTTAAAGATGTTTTTCATGTATTATTCCTTCTTGTTAAAAAAATTTGTTAAGTCATACGTTGGGCCATAAAGTTTGCAATATCTTTGAAAACTGTCTTGTTGTTTGTTGGTATTTTATCGATTATAACATAAGATTGTTTTATTAAATCATCGGCATATTGTTGCGCATGGTCTATAGCGCCATATTTATTGTAGATATCCAGGACATGTTTTACATCATCATCGGTTGTCTCTTCCCTCTGTTTAGTCATTATTTCAATCAGTGATTTTTTGTCGTTATTTTCTGCCTGTTCTGAGGTGTACGCATATAAGAAACTGGCTTTTCCCTCTTGAATGTCCGAGCCTATAACACCTCCGCGTCCTTTGCCTACTGTTAAATCAATTAAATCATCTTTTATCTGGAAGGCGGGGCCCATTAGTTTACCTAACGCCCAGATCTTATCTATAGTTCCCTCAAAATTTTCTGATGCTACTATGGCGCCTCCGACCATTCCACATGCGAGATAGTACCCCGTTTTCAGTCTTACAAGTTTAAGATACTTCTCAACGGTATAATCCGCAACCCCTCTCGCGTTTATATCGAGTGCCTGGCCTTCTACTGTTTTTTCGTATGTCAAATTAAATATCTCTAATAGTTTCAACTTCCTGTCTGATGGTATCGGGCTTATCAGAATAGAGTGGTAGGCCCGTGCCAGTAGATAATCACCGGAATTGATGGCATTTGCAATGCCGTATTTGACCCACACGGTTGGTTGATCGCGTCTCATGGTGTCTTCATCTTCAATATCATCGTGCAGGAGAAACATATTATGTAATATCTCTATTGCCAACGCGAAATGGAGCGCTTCATCGGGATTGCCACCCAACTCTTTGCACGTAATCAAGCATATGGCAGGTCTTATTCGTTTCCCTCCTGTTTTCAGGTGGTGCCAGATAGGTTCGCTTAAAAAATCATCTCTATCCGGCGGTATGATCTCTTTAAGTAAGTCATCAATCTTTTTACCATATATTTTTATAGATTCTTCTATGTTTGTCTGCATTTTTCTCCATAGCTTTAGTTCACTTCACGCTTATTTATCCTATGCTCTGCCCATGAATTCACCCGTACGTGTATCAATTTTTACCATTTCATCGGTATTCACAAAAAGTGGTACTTTGGTCACATAGCCTGTTTCCAGTGTTGCCGGTTTGAATACATTTGTTACGGTGTCTCCTTTTGTGCCGGGGTCTGTCTCTGTAATTTTAAGTATGACAGAGGAGGGGAGTTCTACTCCGATGGCATTATTATTGTAGAGCGAAACCGATACTTTAGCGTTTGGCGCTATATACGACATTGCGTCTCCAAGGACCTCCTTTGAAAGGAATACCTGCTCGTAGCTTTCTGTATCCATAAAACAATAGCTGTCTCCTTCCTGATATAGGTATTCCATGTCTCTGTGGTCTACAAATATATCTTCCACCTTGTCTGATGGCCTGAAGCGTTTTTGTGTAACATTGCCCTGTTTTAAACTCTTTATGCTCACCTGCATATGAGCGCGTCCCTTACCGGGGGTAACGTGTTGGTAGCTGGCCACCGTGTAAAGTTCTCCGTCAATCTTTATGACCAGTCCTTTTCTTAAATCTATTGCGTTTATCAAATTAATAGCTCCTTAACAAAATTATTACATAAATTCCGTCATTACTGAGTCTGCCAGAGACAGACCTTTTCTGGTTAATTTAACTCTTTCATCATCAAAGTTTATCAAACCTGCCTGTGTCAGGTTGTCTAGTTGTTTTTGAAAGAGTTCGTTTAAATCAAAACCGGACCTTTGAATGAAGTCCTTTCTTGAGATACCGGACGTCATCCTCAATGCCATAATAAGTATTTCAGACGCTCTTTGCTTTTGAGGTAATTTTTCAGAAAAACATTTTAACCTCTTCTTTGATTTAGCTGAAGAGATGTACTCTTTTACATTTTTTATATTACTGTATCGTTCACCATGGACGTAAGAAAATGCCCCGGCGCCTATTCCAATGTATTCTCTGTTTTCCCAGTAGACGGTATTATGTCGACACTCTTTACCCTGCTTTGCAAAATTTGATATTTCATAGTGATTATAACCTTTATCACAGAGAAAATCATTTGTGAATTCGTACATCTTCAGCTCTTCTTCTTCACTTAATTTATTTAGAGCCCCGGAATTTGTCATCTCAACAATTGGTGTTCCCTGTTCGTACGTAAGACAATAAGCAGAGATATGTTCAGGGCCTAACCCGCAGCACTCTTCCAGCTCCTTCTGCCATTCGTTTAAAGTCTGAGCAGGATAACCGTAAATCATATCAACACTGAGATTGTTGAATCCTTTTGCTCTTAAGTTTGAAAAAATATCTTTTGCTTCATTTGCAGAATGAATTCGTCCGAGAAGTTTCAAATACCTGTCGTTAAAGGATTGAATGCCAATGCTGACCCTGTTAACATGGCTGTTTTTCATGATGATGGCTTTTTCGTCGCTCAATGTCCCCGGGTTTACTTCAATTGTATATTCTTTGAGGTTGGGAATATCGACATATTTGGTGACCGCACTCAACAGCCTGTCCAGTTGTGTTTCATTTAAGACAGTAGGAGTACCGCCACCTATGAAAACAGTTTTGAACGAATATTTTTTGATAGTGGATTGAAGCTCCTCTTCAATCGTCCCAAGATATTCATCAACTACCTGTGAATTTGTTACAATTGAGTTGAAATCACAATATATGCATTTACTTATGCAAAATGGAATGTGAATGTATAAAGAAGGTATATGGTGTTGGATAATCACTACTAAGCCTAATTGTTTTTAAAGTTTTTCTGATTTTGTGCATCAAATATATATAGTTGCCTGATTTCTTGAGTTTTCACTAGATTCTCTTTTTATTATCTCTTTGTAATAATTAATTCTTATTGTAGGGTTATCAAGGTCCCCGCTAAAACGTTTCTCCGCGTTATTGTAAATAAGTTTAACCGGTATTTCTTTAATGCTGAGTCCTGATTTCCATGCCTGTATCCACAATTGCAGAGGCATGCCATAACCAGTCTCTGTCAGCCTCAATTTTTTTATTGCTGCAGTTTTGTACGCCTTAAAGCCACAAAACGAATCTGTTAAATCAAGCTTAGTTGTTTCGTTTAACAGTTGGGTGATTTCCATATTTATTGCATACCTGTCGGGTGGAATTTGTGGATCTGATTTATTGGCTTCTATTAGATACCTTGACCCAGACACAATATCGTAGTCTGATATTTGTGACAGAAAAATCTGGATTTCATCAGGTATATGTTGACCGTCACAATCCATTGTAATTATGCTGTCATATCCATGTGAGATCGCATATTTGAAGGCGTCAATAATGGTTTGTCCATAGCCAAGATTTATTTCGTGGACGATGGTGTTTATATTTTCTATGTTCGACAATTGCTCTTGCGTTCCGTCTGTAGATCCGTCATCTATTACCAGTATGTCTAAATCATAGCTCTTTATTTGGGATATGATAAATCCTATATCTTTTCTTTCGTTGTAAGCGGGCAGCGCGATAAGTGTATTCATAATTATAATAATATTACCTGGTGAAAGGATCAAATATACAATACTTTTAATCTTATATGGTTGACAATTTAAATCAAGAAAAATATACATACTTAGTTAACCTATTCACTGATAATTTACTGAATTACCAGCGGTAAATAGACCGATTTACCACTTCTACTGAGTGTTTGAAAAAAGTTTAATAGCAATACTCTATAGTATACTTATAAGAGAGTGCGTAGAAATTGTAATGAAAACATGTATATGTTTGTTTTTTTCTTGACAATAATTAAGTCACATGATACAAGCCACTTATAGCGTGGGAGAGAGTAAAAGAGTAATGATGGTTTTAATTTATAATTATATTCTCGTTTTTGTAAATTTAGAAGAGGGAGATCTATATGGCTGCAAAAAAAACAGCTAAAAAAACGCCTGTTAAATTATGGACAAAGGCAGAGTTGAGTACGTTAATAAAAGAATATCCAAAAACCGATACACAAAAACTTGCAAAAAAACTTAAGAGAACACTGGAAGCTGTACGTTTTCAGGCAAAAAAACATGGTCTGAAAAAAACAAAAACTTATATGCAGTCTTTATATAAAGCGGCCAGTAAGACGGCAGCGAAAAAACCGGCTAAAAATGTTGTCAAAAAGGTAACGAAAACAGTAGCTAAAAAGGCAGTTAAGAAAGTGGTAAAAAAAGCAGTTCAAAAAACTACAAAGAAAAGGGCGGCTTGTAAGACAAAGCGTTAATTGCAATCAGTAAATGGTAGAGTTAAAGAGAACTGATTTATCCGTAAGGGCTGAACGTGCAATATTGCTTTATACATTGTTGCATAAAGACAAAAATGACGAAGCTCCCCTTGAAGAGCTTAAGAGCCTGGCTGAAACGGCGGGAGCAAAAGTGCTGGATAGTGTTGTGCAGAGAAGGAGAAAAGTGGATCCTTCTCTCTACATAGGTAAGGGGAAAGTTGCTCAACTGGCAGAACTTTGTAAAGATAAAAGAATAGATGTCGTGATTTGTGATGACGACCTTTCTCCCGCGCAGGTCAGTAATCTGGAGAAAATCATTGATACGAAGGTAATTGACAGGAGCGAATTGATCCTGGATATCTTTGCCGCGAGGGCTAAGACTGCTCAGGCAAAATTGCAGGTCGAACTGGCACAACTGGAATATACAAGACCTCGCTTGAAGAGAATGTGGTCTCATCTGTCCAGAATAGAAGGGGGTATCGGGACCAGGGGGCCGGGAGAAAAGCAATTAGAAGTAGACAAACGGTTGGTGTCAAAAAGAGTACTTGCTTTGAAGAAAAGACTCGGGCAGGTAACGGAACGCAGGAAGAGGCAGGCAAAGGCAAGAAAAGAACACACAACCGTTTCGCTGGTAGGGTATACTAATTCCGGTAAATCAACCTTAATGAACAGTTTGACAGAAGCCGGAGTACTTGTTGAAGATAGACTCTTTGCCACCCTTGACACGAAAACCAGTTTATGTGACCTGGGAAACGGCAAGACGGTTATTTTAAGCGACACCGTAGGGTTTATCAGGAAACTTCCTCACCATTTAATCTCATCCTTTGAAGCAACCCTTGAAGAAGTAATATGGGCAGATTTCCTGTTACATGTTGTTGATGTCAGCTCTTCTGATGTGGTTGAACAGGTTGCGGCCGCTAATAATGTTCTTAAAGAACTAGATTGTGACAAAAAACCATTAATAATGGTTCTCAACAAAGTAGATGTATTGAAAGATTCGTCAATTACCACGTTTTTTCAAAGTAAATATGACAACGTAGTAACTATTTCTGCATTGACCGGAGAGGGTCTGGACATGCTGAAAGAGAAAATGGTTGGTTTTGCAAATAGAGGTGTCACGGAGATTAAGCTGGAATGTGATGCCAGTAATGGTAAATTACTGGCATATATTTATGAGCATAGCCAGGTGCTGGGTCGTACATTCATAAATTCCGGTGTCAATTTTCATATCCTTATTAATGAGAAAAACCTATCAAAATTGTACAAATTGGGTGGAGGGCACTTTAAGGTTACACAGCTTTCATGAACCTTGCATCATCAATGCCGCTCGTACGTTTGGAAATTTCTGATGCAGTCTGGGTGTTGCTGGTCCCTTTAGGTATAAGTTATCCAATCGTAAAATACCATAGACTTAACTACATGAAGTTACAAAAACGCAAAATTCGCAAATTTGGTTTAATATAGTCAATTTCGATTAGGTTTAGCAGTGGTTGAAGTTGATGGCGGCAGTATCGGAAAAATTACTGAAGGTTGATCTCCGGTTAAGGTCCGTAGAAATGCCACAATTTTGCTTGTTTCGCTATCAGTAAGTTTCAGCCCCAACTGATATTCATTCATGATATTAACAGCTTCTGCCAGGTCCCAGGTACTTGCGTCGTGGAAGTAGGGGGCCGTGAGTTCAATATTTCTCAAGAGAGGGACTTTGAAAACATATTTATCTTTCTCGTCTTTTGTTACGTTGTATCTTCCAAGAGTATGAGTATCTTTGTCATACGGTTTTGCAATTCCAAATTTCTGATAAGAGTTTCCTCCTACACCGACACCGTTATGACAGACAATGCACCCTTTCTCCTTAAATAAATCATATCCTTCCTTTTCTATTTCGGAAATTGAATTGTCATATCCATTCAGCCAATTGTCAAAGTTTGAGTTTGGTGTGACTAACGTTTCCTCAAACGCAGCGATAGCATCAGTGACCTGGTCTATAGTTATTATTTCATCTCCATACATCTCATCCAGTCCATATATTTCACTGAACCATTGTACGTACTCTGGTATTGATTGTAAAATGCTCACTGCCAACTCGTGGTTTGAACCCATTTCAAGAGGATTGGCTATCGGGCCTCCTGCCTGTTCTTTTAAATCCTTTGCACGACCATCCCAGAACTGGGCCAGATTGAATTTTGAATTCAGGACGGTAGGTGAGTTTATCGGCCCTAAAAACCATTTATGTCCGATAGAGGTTGGTAAATTATCTGCCCCGCCGGTTGCGAGGTTATGACAGGAATTACAGGTGATCCATCCGGATTTAGACAATCGGGGTTCGAAGAACAATTTCTTTCCTAATTCTACCTTTGCTCTATTATAGTCAAAGTTTATTGAGATTGGCTTAATTGGTTCATCTTCACGTGCTGATGACGCACCACCAGACATTCTTCCTCCTCTGCCATAACCGACCCCTGATTGCTGTTCATCTGCAATAGTAACTGATAGAATTATAGTGTTAATAACGAAAAAAGCCAATAAACAGATAATCGTACTAAATTTGCCTGTATTCATTTGCTCTCCTTTATAGTTAATTTGATGAGTCTGTGCTCTTTTGTTTTGAATGAACAGAGACTTTAATCACAATTTATTCTTTATAAATAATGATATTTGTTGTATTAATAATTGTCAAGAGCATTTAATTTGTATTTATCATATTGCCAGTTAGAATTATTAACAGAGATTAAAGATAAGTATTGAAAATACCAAGAATAAAACGTAATCGGTAGTACAAAAAAATTTAATTTTACGACGGTTTTTTTTAAGCTTGAAAGTTTTAGTTTTCTGTGTTATATAGCAAAACTGGAAAGACGCAGTATATAGTTTTAAATAGTTAATGTTTCATCCTGATATTCCATCCATCATCCCACGGTTATCTATTTTATGATTAAAATGTATGTTTGTTCGTACATTTAACCAGACTGCCTGATGTCGGTACACAGGGTAATATTGAAAATACTAATTTATTGTAGGGGGGGGTATGAAAATGAAAAAAATATTTGTAATATCAGTATTGGTTTTAAGTATCAGCTTTTTTGTACAAGGTAGTTTCATTAATGATGCGGAAGCAAAGAAATATTCGGACCATAGTACTGCAGGAAAAGTTGGATTGGTTGCTGCCAGCACTGTTACAACTGCTGTATATATGCCATTTAAGGCAGCATATGCTCTTCTAGGTGGCGTTGCGAGTGGGTTAACTTATGCGGTAAGTGTTACCTCAGAGTCTGAGTCTGCATATAGAATTGCTCATAAGGCTTTTACGGGAGACTGGTATATACATCCGGATATACTGACTAGCCATAAGTATTTACACTTTGTAGGGCCTGAGAATAAAAAGGATTAAACTTCAATCGCTTATGTCTCCTGTATTTAATGATTATCTCCCTGTTATCTTTAGAAATTCGGGGTCGTTTCTGTAATTCTGAAAGTCGGGTACCTGTTGTAGTGCCATTTTATACCTGGGGTTTAAACCTATTGCTTTTTTTAATGAGTGTAGCATATTGTCTTTTTCTCCCAGTAGGGAGTATGAACAGGCCATGTTAAACCATGCGGCATCAAATGCGGGATTTGCCTGTATTGAGCTTTTATAAGCCTCAATCGCCTCGTCGTGTTTTCCTAGTTTATCAAGAACAAGACCCTTGTTGTTAAGTGCTGCGATGAAACCAGGATTAACCTTGAATGCTTCGTTATATGCGGAGACGGCTTCCTGCAATCTTCCAAGATCTTCAAGTACAAAGCCCTTATAATTCCATGTTTCATGGAAGCCCGGCTTTAACGTTATCGCCCTTTCAAATGCCTTTAGCGCTTCGTCCAGTTTACCAATTCTTACTTCAGCAAGTCCTTTATTTAACCAGGTTGCAAAGGAATTTTGATCTATTTTAAGGGCTTTTTCAAACTCTGCTGCCGCTTCTGTAAATTGTTGATTGCGGACTAATGCAAGGCCCTTCTTGTTCAAAGCTCTGTATTTGATTTTGCCAAGACGTGGCACCTCATAGGCATCATTATCAGGAATTGTTTTAATGACCATGTTATAGGCTTTTATGGCTCCATCTATCTTTGCTAAATTGGTCAGTATGTCGCCTTTGACATTCCAGGCTTGGGGATAATCGGGTTTGAGGTTAATAGCTTTTTCAATAGCGGTAAGTGCCTCTGAATACTTTTCTATCCTTGTTAGCTCAAGGGCTTTGTTTGTTATCGTTTCGTATGAATCCGGTTGAAGCTTGATGGCGTGGTTATACGCGTCTATGGCAGCATTATGTTTGTTTACGCGGGAGTAAGCAAGCCCAAGGTTTGTCCATGCACCGTATGAGTCAGGATCTATCTCAGATGCTTTTATATAAGCGGTTACTGATTCCTCGTGTCTTCCCAATTTGTCAAGCGCCAGACCTATACCATTCCATGACGCGTAAGAGTTTGGTTTAATCTCTACCGCTTTTCTAAACGCGTCTACTGCTTTCTCATTTTCTCCAAGATCGGCAAGTGTAAAACCGATGTCTGCCCAGGCAGCATGTTCTCCAGGTTTTATTTCAATTGCCTTTTCATAGGATTTAACGGCATCTTCATAGTTTCTTACGCGCACGTGAGCATTTCCCTTGTTCACCCATGCCTCATAATAATCCGATTTTATGACAATTGCCTTGTCGTATGCTTCTATTGCCTCTACTCTTCTTTCGGGTATTCGTGCAAGTGTAAGCCCTTTATTATTCCACGCTTCATGTGAATCGGGCTTTAAATCAATTATTCTGTCATATGTTTTTATTGCCTCTTTATATCTACCAATGTGGTCAAGTACATTCCCTTTTTTGTAGAGGGCTGCAACATAGTCAGGTTTGAGTGCCAAAGCTCTATCAAACGCGGAGATAGATTCTACGAATTTTGTATTATGGTCCAGCGCGTTACCCATTACAAACCAGGCTTCATGATTATCGGGTTCAATTTTTACTGCCAGTTCAAGTGCATCCACAGCCTCTTCATATCTGCCAAGCAAATCAAGGGTGATGCCTTTGTTGTACCAACCTATAAAGGACTCTGATTTGAGCTTTGTCGCTCCTTGGTAAGCCTCAAGCGCTTCATTGTACTTCTTTTTTGTAATCAACCTGTTTCCTTTAACAATTAATTTATCATGTTCAGAAACCTCCTGTGCTGTTAAAATAACACTATTGAAGCAAATCAGTACAAGTAGAATGAAAAATGAGAAAAATATTCTTTTTAACATTATACACCTCACTATCTGTTGATATATGGAATAAAATTATGTAATTTATATCTGCCATGGTATCTACTTTTGACAGGAAGCTTTCGGAGACAACAAACTATTCTTTTATTCTCGACTCTTTTAAAATACTTTCTATGTTGGCATCTTCTAGTTTATATGGAAGGATGTAACCACGCCGGGTAACAAGCTTGCCGGTATAAGTTACTTTATCGCCTTTTTTTGTACCTAAAACCAGGCGCTCTTTATCGTTAGAGAAAACTAACTCTACATCGGTACCTTTGTGGTGCTTTATTCCCATCCTTAGACCGCTAACCCTTCCTTTTCCTCTGAAAACGACCACTCCCGTCCATCTGATGTATTTGTTTTTATACTCTTTCCAAAGTTTATCCTTAAGCGATTCAGTCATTCTGCTTTCCTTGCCGAATAGCGCGTCAAGGTCTTCAAAAGGAATTTTTATCGATCCGTCCATAGCCTCAATAATTTCTACATCTTTGCTTTTAGTAACTTTTGGTGCCATTGATTCTTCCAATATAATCTCCGGTTCTTTTATAACTTCAGGCACCGTTATATTATTTGTGTCTGATACTGATGCATCTTTTTCAATTTCCGCGACTTCTTTATCTCCAATTGTTTTTATTTCTATATTTTCAACACTGCATAGGAGATTTCTTCCAAACAGTTTTGCCAGTCTACCGGTGTAAGTAATTTTGTCTTCTCTTTGTATCATATTAATTAAGTTTTCACTGTCTGCATCAATTTTTAACTCAACATTTGTACCCACATTATGCCTTATGCCAATCCTGCCTAAATCATTCTTTCCGGGCCCCTTGTAATTGACAACCCCTTGCCATTCTATCTCTTTTCCTCTGTAAGATTTCCACAGCTCTTCTTTTCGTGATTGTGAGATGCTACTATTCTTGCCAAAAATTTTGTTCAGGCCTTCAAAAGATAAAATATCTTCTCCTTCAGGAGATTCTTTAGGGTTCGGATTAGCTGATGTTTCTGGTATATTAAAGGGCGATGAAGATGTAGTGACGTCCTCCTTTAATTTATTCGCTAATTCATCTATAGTTACATCATTAACAGTTTCAACATTTGCGTCTTCCAGTTTAAACATCAGGTTTCTGTTAAACAGAAACGATAATTTTCCTGTATAGGTGACGCGGTCGCCTTTGTTTATCATCTTGACAACTCCCTTTTTGTCTTTACCCAGCATCATCTCAACATTTGTGTCTACATTATGCCTGATACCAATTCTGTTCCAATCGTCATTGGTTAAGCCTTTATAGTTAACAACACCATTCCATCTTACGTATTTTCCTTTATAATTGTTAATCCATGAATCTTTCTTCTCTGATTCTGTAAGTTTGCTGTAGTTGCCAAGAATATTCGATAGATCTTCGAATGATTCAGTTATAAATTCTGCTTTGGTTTCTCCCATTGGAAAGCTGAAGCCTTCAAATAAAGATGAAGATTCTTCTCCGGCAAAAATAAAAGTTGATATAAGGAGAATTGAAGATAGAATTCCAGATATTAAGAGTGTTTTCTTTTGCATTTTTTATGGGTTTTGATAAATAGAATGAAGTTTATGTGAAATAAATGCTATTGGAAATATTCTTGTGAGTCAAGGACTTTTATGTAATTGGTCCATTTTTAAATTTTTAAGTACAAAGATAGATTGATTGCCGCGAAAACTGTCATGAAGAAGAGTCATAAAAGAGTAAAAAGCGTCTGCTTTATAAATCTATTGGTATCTGTTCTGCTTATAGCCGGTAGCTCAAAAAGTATATTTGCAGAAAACATCTTTGAAAGTCCTCAGAACATTCAATACAGTCAGTCAAAATATTCAGGCAATGCATTGTTTGAATATTTGATATCAGAGGACGATGAGCACATTGGTCTGGCTGAAGTTTCGTTGTTATTAGCAAATGAGGAGCATTCTGAAATTAAGATAGAGGATTATGTGGAGTGTGTTGATTGGTACGCAAGAATGATAAAGGTACGAATCACAGATGGTGATGGGCCAATGTCGAAAATAAAAATAATAAATAAATTTCTATTTGATGAACTGGGATTTGTTTATGTGCAGACTGGTAATCTGGAGGATTTATATTTAAATAAAGTAATTGATCGGAGAAAAGGAAATTGTATAGGACTAACTATCTTATACCTCTCTATTGCGGAGAGACTCGGGTTACCTTTGTTTGGCGTTAATGTTCCGGAGCATATTTTCGTCAGATATGATGATGGCAAACAGAAGATAAATATTGAGATGGGTCACAAGGGAATGAGTCTGCCGGACTCATTTTATGTATCAAATAGTGTGGAGCGATTTGATGAAGAGAGTATCACCCATGGATGCTATTTACAGAGTTTGAATAAAAAGGAAGTAATTTCGAATATATTATTAAATCGTTCTAAAATAAGAAGAGAGAATGGGGATCATAAGGGAGCTCTTGGAGATTGTAAAAAGTCTATATTATTAAATCCTAAAAACCCTGGCGCTTTCTGTAACATGGGGGTGGTTTACGAAAAAATGGGTTTAATTGCTGAGGCAATAAAGAACTATAGTATGGCAATATCACTTAATAAGAAATATGCCTCAGCGTATTATAACAGAGGTTCGCTTCTGGGCGTTGAGGGGAGATATGGCAAGGCAATAGAAGATTTTAATGAGGCGATTGCTATTAGTCCCAGGTTTACACTGTCCTATTTAAACAGGGCGATTGCGTTTAAGAAAATTGGGAAAATAGATAAAGCAATATTAGATTACGATAAAATAATTGAAATTGATCCTGATTACGCACAGGCGTATTGTAACAGAGGTGTCGCTTTTGCGGAAACAGGTAGATTTGATAATGCAATGAATGATCTAAATAAAGCAATCGAATTAGACCCTTATCTCAGTGATGCATATTTTTCGAGGGCAATATTCTTTGCTGACTGTAATAAACTGAAAGAAGCAATTGAAGATTTTGGGAAATGCATCAGTTTAACTCCGAATAAGGTCTTTACATATTACCTGAGAGGGAAGATGTATAAGGAAACCGGAGAGCTTGAGAAGGCAGTCCGGGATTTCAGTAAGGCAATAACCTTAAATCCTTCTATGGCAGGATTGTATATAGACAGGGGAGTACTCCTGCTGCAGACCGGAAGGCTAGATGAGGCTATAGCTGATTTTGATAAATCCCTTGAGCTGTTTCCCGGTAATCCGGTTGCTTTCAGGTACCGGGGGCAGTCGTTTAAAGAGAAAGGAGAGTATGGGAAAGCAATAGATGATTTAGAGACAGTTTTGAAGATTGCTCCCGATATACCCAGCGCAAATATTATTAGAAAAGAAATAGAGGCGTTGAGATAGAGTTAAATATCTTTAGCTTTTAATAAAACATAACGTGTTGCTGCCGAACCGCATAGTTCATAAATAACAGTTGTGGCAAAAATAGTGTTATGAGTTGCTCCGCCGTTTATGATGGAGACTTACTTTTACCATCATGACTGGTCCGATGGCTACACCAGCGTGCGCCATGAGGGCAAACCCCATATACCTCTTTTATACTTGCCCTGCTCCTGTGATAACAGCTCCGGAATAAGCTCCTAAGATTTAATGATCCCTAAAATGTTGTTGTCCTGGCCAGTGACGGGAAGTGTGTGATTGTTATAAGTGTGAAATTTTGCCATAAGTTGGGCCAGGTTTTCGTTCTCTCTTACTGTTATAACCCCTCTGTTTATTATATTTTTTGCAATCATTGGATCCTTTCCATTGCAAAGGAAAGTCTGAAAACATTTTTGTTAATTATTGAAGTAAATATGATTGACTATTATATTCGACAAAGTATGCTAGTAAATAGTATTTTTCAACTCTTCAGAGGATAAGAAAATTGGCAGAAAATATCCGAAACTGTACCAGGCATTTGATAATATCAGGTAAAATCTAATTGACTACATTGGACAAAGGGGAACAAGACAGTGGTGAAAAATGAGGGAAACAAGAAAAGTAAGATTGTAGACGGCAACCACGAATTATTAGGCAAACATGTGATTTCATTAACGGTGCCACTTACGTTGTTTGATGCTACAAAGATAGCAGGACGTTTTAATTCAATGCCTAGTAATCCTGACAGGGAAATGTTTACGGTAAAACTTGTTTCCAATCAAAAGTCTAAAGAGAAAAATTATTTGGTAGTGAGGAAACTCTGTATAGGTGATAGCATAGACTTTATTGATTATCCAAAAGAGTAGAAAAGGGGAATTAAAGCACAGAAAATGGTAATAGTAGCATACAAATTACCAGTAAGTTTATTTTATGTAATCAGTACCGGATCCTGCTTCTGGTAGCCCGATATCATATAGTGTTGAATGTTTATGCACTTTGCCTAATTCATTGAGAATAACCTGCATCACAGTACATACTTTAAATTACATGTACTGCGATACAATTGGAAATAAATCAATCTGGCTATTTTGCAGTAGTTTCCTTTGCCGTTACAGCCTTAAATATTGAAATCAGCATACTGACAAATATAATTGTCCATCCAATGTAAGCGAGATAGATAAAATATTTTGAAATGTTTGCAATAAACGGAATTTCTAAAGCCTGTGAAAGTTTATATGTACAGGCCGTATACATACCCAATGGAAAGACCATGCCCCAATCTAGCGGCGTATACTTAAACTGTTGTTTACGTACAAAGAACTTCCAGATTCCTAAAATTATTAAAAGCGGTATCCACCATGTACCGAATGACCAGAAAAACAGTGTAAATCCCTTTGTGAATGTTAAGAAATCAGTAAAAACTCCACCTATTTTAGGGATGGTTAAGCATATTATTGAACCTGCTAGAGTGGTGATGGCAATTGCCCCCATATTAATCCAGTAAGGCGGTATCAATGCCTCCGGAACTAGCTTGAAGAATACCAATCGATAGAACAGCAGTGTAATCAAAATTACATAGAGGAATGCTCCGATCATCCACCACACAAGTGAAGAAAACAACACAAAACTCCCACCGCTTACAAATTCAGATGCAAGTGCCGCACCGAGAACTGCCACTGATTGTGTTCCCACGGTAGCTATCAGCCAGCCTCCGTGTATAACTGATTCCGGACCTTCCTCGCACTTGATAAAGAGTATGCTGAACGCGAATAACGAAACAATAACCCAGAGAAGGATACCAAAATACCAGAAAATTTTTGCGATTTCCGGTTGATTTACTATAGTAATAAATTGTGCACCCAGCACATTTGTCGCCGCAACTGTAGTAAAAAAAACAAGACTTAGTTTGGCATTGCAAAGGTCTTTATATAAGTTATCCCAGAACATAAATGCACGTAGTATCTGAATAGGCAATATAATCGCATATGCAACAATATTTATATAAAAAAGCGCGTATGCAATATCGGTAAAACCTAAAAGTTTGGATGCAATGGAAATTATGCCCGTAGACATTACCATCGCAAAATAGGCGGGGTGCAACCCTTTGATTGTATTACTAATAACGTTCATTCAGTGTTTCCTCTCTTTTAATTCGAAGATAGATTATAAAGAAATTTGCTCACTTCACTTCAATTAAAACAAATCGACATACTACATCAACCACAAAAAAAATACCACAAAAAAAATACCACAAAAAAAATACCACAAAAAAAATACCACAAAAAAAATACCACAAAAAAAATACCACAAAAAAAATACCACAAAAAAAATACCACAAAAAAAAAACATGGGGACAACCCCCATGTTATTGGTTTTGCTTCTTGTTGCGAGGTCTTCCTCCCTTCTTACGGCTTAAATCTCGGTTAAGAATTCCTCTTAGTTTTTCAAAGAAATTTACGCCACCTAATGGCCTACCTGTTGAAGTTGCTTTTCTGATATTATTTTCATTTTTCTCATCAAGTATTAATTCCATATATTGTTCTCTATCTTCTTTTGACCATTTGTGAAGATTAATCTTTCCATCATGTTCACCTTTTATATGTTCACTGGCACTTGACCAGTCCCACAGCTCAGGCTTTTTAACAATTCCTGCCCTTACAGGATTCATCTCTATGTATTTTACAACTGCCCAATAATATTCATTTTTATCAATAGGGCACGAAAAATAGCGATTTTGCCATAGCCTCCCGCTTCTACTATATTTCATATTAAAATATTGGGCATATCGAAAAGTAGTACCATGCAAACATTGACCTAAACCATCTCTGCTGTTTGGTGAAATAAGCAAATGAAAATGGTTGTCCATTAAACAGTATGCCCCTACTTCTGATTCTGTTTTGTTTGTCAATTCATTAAGAAGCTTTAGAAAGTGATGACGGTCTTCATTGTCAATAAATATTTCTAACTTATTTGTTCCTCTTTGAGTAATATGATGAGGATATTGTGGAACCACTACTCTTGCAATTCTAGGCATGTGAGCTATTTTAATTAATTATTAATCAATATCAACAATAATATGGGGGTTGTCCCCATGTTTGTGAGATGAAAAACAGAATGATATAAATGATGGTTAATACAAATGGTACTATTCCCTGGATTGCAAATATTTGAAGATGTCTCTTTGGATTGATTTTATTCTGAATAATTTTATAAATGAGATATTCGGTTATGAGTAGACCAGTGAGAACAAAGAATACTTGAAAGGTTGTTGTGAAATTAATATCCAGTTGAAAGGTATTGAATATCATTAAAGTCCCTTTTACAGTGCCAAAGACCTCAATAGAATAAAGTGATATGAACCCGAATAAGATAAGTGGGATGATTGAATAACCAAAGAGTTTAATGTGCCAAATTACTGTCTCTTTTGATATCAGTGCGGCAATGTAGTTTGTTGTAATGTTCAGGGTTAGTGAAAAAAATATGGAAGCGGAAAATATGAAAAGATAATTTGCCTGGATAGTATCTGCTATTGAAAAGATTTCAGCAACTAATAAACCGGAAAGTATAATTGAAAATATGGCTCCGGCCAGAGAAGCCTGCCTTAATGAACTTATTCCTGCACCGGGGATTCGGAGATTTAAGCGTGCCGCATTGTGTGTACAGTTTTTAATGCAATTCAGACAGACTTTGCAATTTCTGTTATCCGACAGGAATTGCAGGTGCAAAAACATTGGACACGGGTTTGCCCTTTCAGAACCTTTAAAACAATCATGTGTTGTGCATATTGTAGTACATACGTTCTTGTTTGCACGTATTTCTATCATAGAAGACATGGAAAACAGCGCAGCCATTCCGCCCATAGGGCATAGGTGACGACACCATGCAGACTTTTCAAAAATCAAGTCAACAATTATGGCTAAAAACAAAATACTGAATATCAGGTAGGCTGTCTTATTTACAGATGAGGCCATATGAGTATATTCTTCTAAGAATAAAATAGATGTAAACCCTGTACCCATAATCCAGGCATCATATTCTTTAATAAAATCTGGAACCGGTATTTTTAAATTACGTTTATTGAGAAATCTGGTAATAGAGTATATTGGACATATTCCGCATCCAAAACGGGCCGCAAAAAGAAACAGTACAAATAAGAGAGGTATGCCTAACTGCCAGAGAAGAATCAAAGTAATATTTTTTCCACCTATTGAAATATCAGATTGTATTATGAGCATGCAAAGGAGTGAAATGAAAATTATCAATGTGGTGGCCTTGAATACGGAAATAATCCTGGGGCTTTTGCAAAATCTTTCGATCAGAGATATGTTTAAAAGGTTGACCCTTTTTTCATCCTCAATACCTGTTGGATTACCCAGGAAGATTACTTCTTCTTCAATGTCTGTGTCTGCTTTTGAAAGCGTGATTGCTCGCTCAATCACATTTTCCAGTTCCTTTACATTTCCGGGATAGTCATATTTTAGTAATTTGTTTGTGGCGCCATTTGAAAATCTTTTTGTCTGTGTGTGCCTTATTTTATCTATTCTATCAACAAAATGTTCCATAAGAGATGGAATGTCTTTTTTATGTTCACATAGTGGTGGGATTTCCAGTTTCTGGCTACTTAACATACGGAACAATGGCTGGTACAGTTGCTTCTGCATTAAGCTGATATCTGTAGTGGTAACAATGATCCTGACATTTGAATGTACCAGTTTGCTTCCTCCTATTCTCAGGAATTCCCCGGTTTTCATAAATTTTAGAAAAATTTTCTGAATGTTTAAAGACATGTTTTCTATGTTTTTGATGATCAGTGTTCCATTATTTACCAATTCCAGATATCCAATTCTTTTTTCTTCCTCGGTGGTAAATGTAATTTTTTCCTTTCCGAACAATTCAGACTCGACTTGATCAAGTTGTCTTCTTTCATTATGGATGGGTATTCTTTCCATCCTTCTCTCTTTTGGTAGTACTATTTCAAAAACAGGGGATTTCGCCTTTGCGCTGTCTGTATGTATCTTTCTGGAAATAATCTCTTTTCCCGTACCTGGTTTACCGATGATGGTGACAGGAGCATCATTTTCTGAGAATTTTTTGGCTTCCTTAAATACACTCTGCATTTTTTTAGATTTCCAGACTACACCGCTATACTGGTAATTCTTTGTTTTCTGAAGGTATCTGCTTAAAGCAATCTCATATTCTTTCAGACCAATATTTTTTATGTTTTGATTTTCAATTCGTTCGGAAAGCAATTTATTAAAATGTTTATTAATATGGGGGTTTTTTGAGATAATGTCATCAAAATCACTCTTTGTGATAGAATAAAGAAGAGAATCTTCATTTGCTTTTACTGTGGCGCAACAAGGTTCACCGGTAAGCAGAGACATTTCACCAAAACATTTCCCATTTGGTATAGTTGCAATAATAAATTCTTCGTGTTCTGATTCAGATACAACTCGGGCGCTTCCCGTTTTGATCAAGTAAAGGCGGGCCCCGACCGAACCTCTCTTTATAACAATATTATCTTTGGAGAAGGAGTTAATTTGGATCTTTGCAGAGATTTTTTCTAATGATTCTCTAGGCAGCTCCTTAAAGAGAGAAACTTTCCCCAAGAATTCCATTATATCTTCACTGTTTTTTTCGAATATCGTTAGTTTCTTTTCCATATATTTTGCACAGTTACTTTTCTGTTAATATGTAAACACCATCCCAATTTTCCGGAGGAGGATTCTGTGTGTATGCTTTACATCTTTCCAAATATGTTAATGCTGGTCCATCATGAGGGACCTTGACCACCGCTTTTTGAAACATGTCTATTGCGTTCTGCCACTCTTTTTTTTTATACGCTATCAGCCCCTCTTCATAAAGTTCTAAAACTATACGTTTCGCATTTGATATTTCTCCCTTCCGGCCAATGAGTTCATATACTTTGACCGGTTTCTTCTTTCCGATAACCCGGATCATATCCAACTCTCTCGCCTCTATATGGTCACTGGCCAGTTCATAAGTTCTTTCACTTATCATTGTATAAGTTCCATAATACTTATTGGCGGCTTCCAGTCTGGCACCGAGATTGACCTCATCTCCGATTACGGTATATGAAAGCCTGTTAGTTGAACCTACATTTCCCACGAGTACACGGCCAGTGTTCAGGCCGATCCTGGCCTTTATCTGGAGCCGTCCTTCCTTCTTAAATTTTGTGTTCAACTCACATATTCTTTTTTGATTATCAATGGACGCCAGGCATGCCTTTAGCGCGTGGTCAGGTTGCTCCAGTGGTGTCCCAAACGCCGCGACGATTGCGTCTCCGATGTATTTGTCCAGAAATCCTCCATAGCCAAGTATCTGGTCTGTCATCTCACTTAAATATTCATTAAGAAGTTCTATTAATTCGGACGGTTTCAGCTTTTCTGAAATAGAGCTGAATTTTTCAATATCGGAGAAGTATACGGTGACCTCCCTCTCTTCACCACCGAGCTTTATATCTTCGGGTTCTTTCAATATTTCATGTACTACCTTCGGATCCATAAAGTTCTCAAACGCGGTTTTGACCCCTTTTCTCAGTTTTTCTTCGGACATGAAGCGATACAAAATAATTGAAGAAAAACATATAATTATTGTAATACCCGGGTACGTTACGTTCAACCATGTCCCATCATTTACGAATCTTTCATAAACATAATAATAATACCCGGCCCATAAAAAGATACTTGCCACAGCCCCCCAGATTGAGGGAAGCAGTGGCAGGACTATGCCCATTACAAGGCTTATGCAGATGATTGCGATTATGTCATGAAGCACTTCCCACTCTCCTCTTACCACAAACTTTTCATGTAATATATTTTCTGTAATTGTAGCATGCTTTTCTACGCCCGGTGTCTGCGATGAAAATGGGGTCGCTATGTAGTCGCCCAGACCAAATGCAGTTGCACCTAGAAAAACTATTTTATTGTTGAATGCATCAGGAGATACCTTACCTTCTATGACATCACAGAACGAAAAATATTTGAACGTGGATTCAGGGCCGCAGTAGTTGATCATCATCCGGTTCCAGCTATCTATGGGAATTTCAGTCTCCTTAAAGACCAGCTTTTCTGTCAGCACCAGCTTCAGCTCGCCATAATCGATATTTTTATATATTCTGGCCGCCTGGACACCAAGCGGGGGATAAAATTCATTTTCAAAATGAATAGCCATATACTCACTCCTGACAATTCCGGAATAATCAACATTCGTATCCACAAATCCCTGATAAGTTACCCACTCCGCGAACGGATCAATCATATTGATGACCCCAACGGCCGTCTTTGGCCTGTAAAGTGCCAGAATATTATTCATTATCTCTTTTCGGTTTTTAGAAGTTAGTACTGTTAATTGATTACCATCAGGGCTCTTCTTCTTGCTACTTATATCCCCTCCTACCAGGACCGGGAAATAAGCGGATTCTTTCAGTAATTCTTTGCCGAGGGATGAGACCTCTTTACCCGTAAATCCGGTAGTGTTTCTTTGTGTCATGTAAACAAAATCAATCGCGGAAATAATATCCATTCCACTATCCATCACCGCTCTTCTAAAAGCCTCTTTGAGCCTGCTATCTTCATCAAATGTTTTTCGTTTTTCATATAACGCAGACAGAAACTGCTCTTTATCGGTCTCTTCAGGCAGGTTTTTCCACAGAGGGGACTCATTGTAATCTCTGGTCAGTATGTCAAAGGTCTTCAAAATATCAGTGTTTTGTTCCTCAGAGTAGATAACATCCAGAGCAAGTAGCTTCGCTTTCGCTGCTGATACTTTATCAACTAATTCTGCGATATAACGTCTTGACCACGGGTAACGTCCCAGTTTTTCTATGCTGTTTTCATCTATTGCGACTATTACAATTTCGTCACCGGTGTCGCGCTTTCCCCTTATTTGAAATCTCATATCCATGGATTTCTGTTCAATGGCTTTGAAAATCCTCAGCAGCTTAAACGTATCACGGTCTTCAAGATTATAGATTGTAATGACAATAATTAAGATAAAGATTGAAATAAGGATTGATATGGTTTTTTTGCCGGGCTTTATACTTTTAATAAAACTCATTTTAGTTAGTGATTATTAAAAAGATATCGATAAAATTTCATAAAAAAATCTACTTCAAGGGTAAGTTTAGTATTGACAAAGTTGTTTACATTTGTAAATTGTAGCATAAACAGAGCTATAACGTAATGTAAATCTGCAGTTATATAGCTCAGAACTACTACTAAATACTAAAGGCGTTTGATATTGTAGGGTGGCATGGAAAAACTTTGTTTGTCAATGCCACCGCATATAGGTTCAGGAAAAACATTGATGAGTATACTGGATTTTTTATCAAAGCAGGCTTGTTACTATTTATGTTTAACACTACTTGGCAGAGGTTTCCTCAGGCACATCTGTCCTGACGGCTTAATGGCACGTGCGGCATTGACGAAAAACACATCTGCTTCATTCAGAACAGGCCTGACGGACTATTTTGTGCTTTTCTTCTTACTCTATATTGTGGTATTTACGTTATTAATTTCGTCCTGGTCTTACGCGCAGGACGCTGCTGGTGTGACAGGCACAGAACAGGATATCACTGCAGTTGTAGCCGCACCACGAGGTGTCACAGTCGGGAGTGGGGCGTCTCTTGATATTAACAACGGCGCTCTTACCATACCATACGATATTATTAATAACGGAACATTACAGACAAGTACCGGCACTCTCGAAGTAGGTGGAAACTGGGTAAATACCGGGACGTTTACTTCGGGGACAGGTTTGGTAAATTTGATAGACGGTCAGAGCCCTGTTGGTATTTCAGGCAATAGCACTTTCTACAATTTCAGCGCTACAACTAATACCGGTAAAAGGCTGGAACTTGATGTTGCCAACACTCAGACAATAACCAATTTGCTGACACTGCAGGGAGCTGTTGGAAATTTACTATTTTTAAGAAGCAGCGCTGATGGTCAACAGGCCCGTATAGATCTTCAGTCCGGTGGTACGCAGTTGATAGACTATATTGATGTAAAGGATCTGGATGCCACTGGAGAGTCGCTTGCTCCAGGGTCGCCCGGCGATTACAATTCTGTTGATTCCGGTAATAACAACAACTGGTTTCAGGCTATTGACAGTGATGGTGACGGCATACCGGACCCATGGGAGATAAGTAATTTCGGAGATCTTGCCACGGCAAATGGGACGACCGATTTTGATAATGACGGCCTTCTTGACATAGATGAGAGTTTAAACGGTACAAACCCAAAGAATACCGACAGTGACGGTGACGGAATGGATGACGGCTGGGAGGTTACTAATGGGCTTGGCCCATTGGTGGATGACAGTGGTCTGGATCCGGATGGAGACGGTCTTACTAACTTACAGGAATATAACAATGGTATCAATAGTACAGATCCAAACGTTTCAGATCTGACAATAACGGCTATTACACCTTCAATCGGTACAAGTGATGGAGTAGTTAATATAACGGACATCTCCGGCAGTGGATTTGACAACGGGGCCGCGGTCAGACTTGTAAAGGCCGGCGAATCTGATATTAATGCTACGGGTGTGACCGTTGTCGGTCCTACAATGATAACGTGCGCCTTTGATATTACAAACGTCTCTACCGGAGGGTGGGACGTTGTGGTGATGAACCCGGATACCCAATCAGTTACACGTACTAATGGCTTTATTGTCAAATGTCCCACTCCAACATGCTCAATAGATTTAATACCGCCCGGGCCGAAATATGGTGTGAAGGTAAGTTTCAGCAACCCTTGTTCAGAGCCCCAATTGATAGAGCTGAAGATTTGGGCTGAGTATGGGGGAGTGAATATTGTGTTATTGAACGTCGGCGCTGGCCGCAAAACCTCGTTTCCTGCCGGACTTGAAAGCATAGATATCACGTTAATTCCCCAGGGGTCATTTGATTTTATAACAGGTGTTCGATGGTGGATAAGGTTAATAGACCCTGTTTCGGGTGAGACCTTTGACGATAACTCCGTGATAATACCGTAAGGAAATTCAATATTTTTATAACACTGTAGGGTGGCAAAAAAATTGCAGAAGGCTTAGTTTAAGGAGGTATAAATATTATGAAAACAGACAAGAAGCATTATCTTTTGTTCCTTATGTCAGTAGCCATTCTGGCAGCTGTTTTTGCGCTGCCGAGTGGAATTCATGCCGCTAATATCGTGGCTAAACTCCCGTCTAATGATGGAAACGATGCTTTTGAGGTGCAGGACTCCGGGAGCGTCTCTCTAATGGATGTCCTGTCAGATGGGAAGGTTGGCATTGGGACTGCTACTCCTAAAGAGATATTTCAGATTGGAGATCGCTGGACGTTTTCAGATGGTGGCTGGAAAGTGATGGGGCTTAATTCGTTCTGGGATGGCGTGAATGATGTCAGGATAGAAAACGGCCCGTCTGCAGCCTTGGCATTTACCTCTTTAGGAGATATCCTGTTCAGGACAGCATCGTCAGGGAGCACCGGAGACCTTCTTGATGGAGGCGGATTTTCAACGTGGGTGACACCGCCATTTATCATAAAGAATGACGGCAAAGTCGGTATAGGGACTTCGTCACCGTCCAGGAGGTTTGAGATTTTTGAATCTGATACCGGGGCCCACCAGCAGATATTAAGTATCAGTAGTGTATTTGGAGGAAGCGTAAACAATTTCCGCAGTATTGTATGGCGCGATGAGTTTGATCAGACAGTTGCGGGAATTGGTTCCGTCTGGGACGGCACCTCTAACAATATCCATTTTCACAGTCAGTACAAAGGCGGTGTCAAGAGTGAATCTGATGTGACGATGAGTATTATGGGGACCGGCAAAGTCGGTATCGGCACGACAGTTCCGTCAGCAATTCTAAGCGTGAAAGACGATCTTTCAAGCACTTCAAATGCCATGCAGATAGATACTGACGGATCAGGAACAGCGCTTTATGTAGCAGTAGAGGGTACCGGGGATGTTCTCCACGCATTTCAATCTACTACGGACAATGGGCTTACAGTGAAGAATTCCGGCAACGTTGGTATTGGGACGGCATCGCCGAACCAGAAGCTTACGTTAGCAGGGACGATGAGTTTAAAGGAGCAGGCATCGGCAAACGCCGATACTGCTGCGTACGGCCAGATTTGGGTAAAAACGGCTACCCCCAACCAATTATGGTTTACGGATGATGCGGGCACCGATGTACAGTTGGGTGTCGGAGGCGGTGGTGGCGCTTCTGCTATCAATGACCTTTCAGACGGTATTACGAATACAACAAGTGTATTTCTGGGCTCCGGTGCCGGAGTTAGTGATGATGGGACGAACAACAACAATACGGCATTAGGAACAGGTACTTTAAACCAAAATACCTCTGGTTCAGGAAATACTGCAACTGGGTTCCATGCATTAAACCAAAATATCACAGGCTTCCAAAACACTGCAACTGGATTCATGGCATTACGATACAACACCACAGGTGTCCAGAATGCTGCAAATGGAGACCTCGCGTTAACATCGAACACCACAGGTTCCAATAATACCGCCAATGGTACTTTGGCATCGGGTAACAACACTGAAGGTCTCAATAATACTGCCATTGGGTCCGCGGCATTAAATTATAATCAGATAGGAAATAATAATGTATCTTTAGGGTACCAGGCAGGATTGGGTGTGAATGGAAACAGCCAATCCAATAACATCTTTCTCGGGTACAGAGCGGCAGATAATGTAACAACCGGGTCAAACAACATCGTTTTAGGCTATGACATAGATTTGACGACTCCCACGAGTTCTAATACCTTAAACATTGGTAATCTTATTTTTGGGACAGGCATTGACGGGACCGGCACGACTCTTTCAAGCGGCAACGTCGGCATCGGCACGACAAGTCCGACTGATAAGCTGACTGTGAAGGGATTAGCTACTTTCCTTGACTCTGCAGACAATAATCGTCTCGCAATTGGATTTGATGTAGAACCCATCATTGAGCTTCGTGACTCTGCAGGTAAAGATCGGATTTTGATTGATGTTGATGATGCACAAGGTGGCGTCTTCGAAGTGCTTAATGCGACTGAGCAGCAATTAGCTATTATGACTGAAGGTGTGGGAGGGAATGGAGTTGTTATCGTAAGGCCAGCAAGTAGTAGTGCTGAAACTGCTGGTATGGGAGGTGATGGTGTCTTATTCGTCAACACCGGCACCGGTACAAGAGTTGCGGAGATGTTTTCAATAAGTAGCACTGGTAATGGGGCTATTAACCTCTATAGTTCGACAGGTACTAACGGAATGTTTCTAGGTGGTGATGGTACTGCTTCTAAAGTTAATGGAACATCGTGGACAGTATTATCGGACGAAAGACTTAAAGTCATTCATGGTACTTTTGATGCGGGGATTGACGAGGTATTAAAACTACAGCCAATAAAATTCCGATACAAGAAGGACAATTTAATGAATCTTCCTGAAAATGGTGAGCATATCGGCTTTAGCGCTCAGGAGGTCCAAAAGATTCTGCCGGAGGCGGTAAGTGAAAATGCGAAGGGATTTCTTCAGATACAGAGTGATCCGATCTTATGGTCAATGCTTAATGCCATCAAGGAGCAGCAGGTACAGATCGAGCAACTCAAGATGGACAATGAGATTGCCAGAAGAGATAATACCGCCCTCAAGGCCGGGAACAATCTGCTGAGGGAAGAGTTAGTCTCGCAGAAAGAGCGGCAGAATGCTCTCGAAGCAATGTTCCTTGTCGGAACAGGAGCCCGGAAGAAAAAGCTGGTAAAATTGAATGATAATAAAGTGATTACAAAATAATAATTTAGCTCAGGAACTTTAACATAATTATACAGGAATTCCAAAGTCTTTGGTCCCGTAGGATGGCATGGACAACTTTTGTTTGTCCGTGTTTTCAGTTTATTACAACGCTTTGCATGGACACACAAAGTGGTCCATGCCATCCCGCAAGTATAATTTATATTGACATGTAAGTAAAATATTGTACCATAAACGCAATTTGAATAATTATTTAGGTAATTATAATGAACTTGATATCTACTGTTAAAGGTTTATTAGTTCTATCATTTTTTCTTGTATCTGTTTGTGCCTTGCCAGTTGGCGCTCAAACCACACATAAACTCTACGCTTTTGTGAATGATGCAAAAGGTGATGTGGAGATAAAGAAGGCAGATACACAAACGTGGGCCGCTGCAACCACAGAAAGTATAATTTCTGCGGGAGACCAGATCCGCACAGGCCCTTTCTCAAATCTACAGCTTGTATTTGCCGATAGCAGTTTCATCATGGTAGATTCCTTTTCTCATCTCACTATTAATAAATTCTCGGTAACGGACAACGTTGTCGGTACAAACCTCTTCTTAAGTGTTGGTTCTGTCATCAGCACCTTAAATGATAATGTTTCGTTTGAAAATAAGTATACAATAATGACTCCTGCAACAACTATATCGTTGAAGGGTGGTGAAATCAAAAAAGTTGTAGTCGGTGCAATGTACAATGATACTATCAGGACAAACAATAAAAAGTATACTGTTGCAGTTGACAAAGAAACAGGTGAAACAGCTAAGGAAAAGAAGGGGCAGAAGGTCTCTTCTCTCCCTCCAAATTAAAAACATTAGACGCTTTAAAAAAGATATAGCAGTTGAATATATAGGCAAATAGGCAAAAACCTGAGCGAATAGCGCTGAGGCAGTTAGGCCTTTATTCATTGGAGGAAAACGTGTTATGATAATTCGCTACTTTTCTGTAAAACCCAGGTGTGGACTGAAATTGAAAATATTCCTTACGATATTTCTTGTTTTTCTCTCTTTTCAGCAGACATTGATGTCGCAGGAGAGAATAGCCGTAATATCTAAATATAAGGGACAGGTAAGTGTTAAGCATGATGGGGCGCGGAAAGAGGTAAGAAAAATCGGTAACAGGATAAGAAACTCCTCTGTTTATGATGAAGATGAGGTTGAAACTAAGCCTGTTTCCACAGCAGAAATAGTTTTTAACGACAATACACACCTGGAAGTCAAAGAAGATACTACACTTAAAATTACAACAAAACAGTTAAGCGAAGCAGAGAGAGGGAAAAAGGGCCTTATCAGGACAGTTGCCGATACTCAAAGAAACGTTGTCAGAAGAGTTGACCTGAAGATGGGAAAATTGTGGGCAAACATAACTCCAAGCAAGTCAGTCCTGACTGAGTTTGAAACACCTACCGGTGTGGCGTCCGTAAGGGGCACGATAATAAGTCTGGTTTATGATGGAATCAATACATTAATGGAAGTATTCCAGGGATTAATGGAGTTTAAAAGTAAAGATGATGTATTACGGTTTGAGATCACAGGTGGCGTAGAGGCAAATATTTTTGAACCGGCGCCGGGAATGATCACGTTAGAAGTATTATCAGGAAGACTTTCTATCCCAACTGGCGCTGGAGATGTAAATCTCGGTGAAGGAAGTAAGATGACCTTAAAAAAGGCAGATGATGGCACTGGTGGGAGTGTTGTTGACAGTGTGAAAGGTGAGGCAACCATAACTGACGAAAATGGCAATACGACAAATCTGAAGAGTGGTAAAAACCTGGGTACTTTACCGGGAAGTTCTTCCGGTAGCAGTAATTCGAAAAAATCTGTGAAAAAGTTTCAGAAGGATGCCGAAGGCTATAGCTATAATGGTAGTTCAAGATTGGAAGGAATGCCAGCAGTTTGGAATCCTCCCACTCCAGGCCCTGGTATGGAAGAGGGACCGGGTACAAGTGAAAATGAAAATGGTGGAGGAGCTAGAGAATCTATAGAATCTGGAGATTTTAGAGAACCTGGGGGACATGAGGGCCCACCCTGTACTTTAGCCCCAGATTTCGGAAGTATAAGCTGCCCCGATCTTGGTGATATTTTGGGCCCGATTACTGAATAAGTAATCTGTATAGGAATTTCAAAGTTTTTGACTCTTTAGGATGGTACGGACAAACAAGGTTGTCCATGTAACCACGTACGGTTAGCAAAAAAAATGTCGAAGGCTTCCAGCCTGTAGCGAATTGCACGTTTGGGCGAGTAGTCTTTTATTTCAGACAGGCGGAGATAGAAATGCGTAGTAAATTAAATAAGTTCGGCGTTATCTGCATTATGTTTTATGTATGCTACACAGGCATTAAAGCAGACAATATTGTTTCCGGCCAGACCTTGATAGAGCAGGCGACCGGAGTGCGGCAGCTGAAGCAGGACCTGGAGGCGCAGCGTGAAATGGATTTGAAGCGTGACCTTGCGCAACGCTTTCCGTGGGATTGGGGAGGTTATGAAAGGTTCTCTTTTCTCACATTTGACGATATCGATAACAGGGGTGTTTCAGATAAACGTAGAACACAGAGAGTCAGTAACACATATCTGTGGGGCAACATGAACGTTGGCGATATACATAATTTTTATATGAGACTTCATCTCAAGTATATTGATTGGAACCAGGGAGATGAGTACAGGAGTACAGAGAACCAGTTTAAGTGGAACCTTGAAGAGGGCTTTAACTATGGTACGTATACCCTGTCAATTGATAGGGCGTTAAAAAAATACTTCAATTATGAGGCCCCGTTTCAAATGAAATTAACGGCCGGGAGGTTCCGCTCGTCCCTGGGAAACCAGATGGTATATACAAGGAGGGCGAATGGTGTTCAGTTGGAAGGAAAAAGTAAGTGGCTGGATGTTAAACTGTTCGGATTCAGAAACCTCAATGACGAAGAGAATATCGATTTCAGCGTACCGGGTTTCCGCTCCAGTAAACGTTTTTTTTATGGTACCGAAATAACATATAACGGTTTCAAGCAACATAGGCCTTATGCATATGCGCTGATACAGGAAGACGATAGCGGAGAAAATATTGAAGTCTCTTTTCAGGATTACGAATACGACTCCAGATATTATGGTATCGGGTCCCGAGGTAGAATTATAAATGGACTTCGTTATGATATAGAGGGAGTCCTGGAGGACGGTAAGAGCTTTCCTCAGGCTAGCGCGGCTTCAATAGCGGCCGGAGAATCACCCGATAACGTACAGATAGATGCCTGGGCGCTAGACGCCAATCTGGCTTACACATATAATATATTAACAAAACCACGTTTTACGGCGGAGTACCTGTTTGGTTCAGGTGATTCTGACCGTGTAACTCCGGGCAGGGTAACGACAACTGCGTTTGGTAATAAAGAGGGGACTACAGACAGAGGTTTTCTGGGCTTTGGTTATAAAAGTACTGGCAACAGCCTCGCTCCCCGCTTATCCAACCTTCAGATGCTTAAGTTTGGAACGTCCTTTACACCATCAGAATTCATCAGTAAAGGAAACAGGAGTGTTCGCGCGGAAGTAGACTTTTTCCTGTTTCGTAAAGACAAGAAAGAGGCGGCAATATCTGACTTCAGGGCAGACAGACCGCAGCGAAACATCGGTAAGGAGTTTGACGTGAATATTACGTGGCAAATATTTTCAGATTTAAAGGCATCTGTAAATTACGGCAGGTTTTACCCGGGGAACGCGTACAGTGACAAAGATGCCAGGGATTACGTACTGTGCAGGATAGTGTTTCAGTTTTAAAGAGAGATATAAAATGGGCTTTACAATCAACAGAAAACGTATAATCAACTACTTTTTTTTATCCCTTTTAGCGTTACTGCTGCTGTCTCCGGGCAGATGCGCCTCAGCAGGTAATGGTGATAATATATACAGGGACCTGATTGAAAGGGAAATTGTTACATACGAGGATGGTTGCAGGGCAATATCTTGTTTTGCGGAAGTGTCTGCTGCGACAATGACATTCAACGAAATGGTGGCAGAACTTGAGGAAAAAGGGATTGTAGAAAAGAGTTGGAAATACAAGGCTGAAACGCCGCTTACACGCGGGACAATGGCTTTTATGATCTCTAAATTACTTAAGATAAAGGGAGGCCTGACCATGCGTGCGATAGCTCTGACCAGGCGCTTCACCCGCTTTATATCAAAGGGGTTTAAGAAAAAGAATGGCCCACTCTTGCCTGATATCGGTATGAGTAAGCGATATGCCTATAGGGAAACTCAGCATATGGGTCTGTTGCCGTCAGGCAACAATAAAACATATATTACAGGTACTGATATGTTGGCAGGATTGTATAGATTAGAGCAGTATATCAAAGCGGAAGAGAGAAAAGAGAAGAAGGTAGAGAAAAGGAAGGAAAAAAAAGAACGAGTAGTATCTAAGACTCCCACAGGAAAGCCATAAGAAGGTGATATATGAAATTATTGTCTAAGAAATTGTTGATTGGCATGGCACTGGTTTGTTAATAAAAATAAAAAATAATTATGAAATCTTTTTATCTACTGTATTGCCTTATACTAACATTTTTTATTAATAGTTCTTTCTCTTTCGGAGCAGAATTTAGCTACGATGTTAGTAAATATACACAGGTTTCAGGTAATTCCATATTTATAGACAATTTTAATGACGATGTAGAACCTCCCGACGGGCCAAGTGGGGCTTCAACATACCGCACTCTTTTTCCGTTTTCTGCTAATGCTGAGAGCGGGGGATTCCTGAATCTTAATGGCAATGATGCGTCTTCGTTTACAGGTGATGAGGACAATGTGATTGGAGCAGAATTGAATGATAATACGTATTTCTTCAATTCTGGTTCTGGAGGAACGGTGGAGTGTAAATTTAGATTTACGAATGGAATTAATGAGGGAAGTGGTTTTCAGATTAGCATACTCACATTGTCTACAGTGGTACCTGGTCAATCGCCTGTTATTGCAGAATCAGCATTTTTCAATTTAGAAAAGAGATTATCGGGTGAAATTTTTGCAACTTTTGGTTCTCTGACAAATAACTTAGATGTAGTGATAAGTGATTCAAATATTACCAGTTTACTAAACGGAATTACTGACGTAACCCTTAAACTGAATATAGATAATGCAAATGTCGTTACCGCATCACTTGATATTGGCAGTAACGGTAGTATCGATGTAACGATGCAAGGCTCTCATACATTAGCTTTTTTGTCTGGAGAAGACTATACAGGTTCATTCTCGGGTTGGATGGAGCGTGCTATTCGAAATGGCTTTAATACCTATACGCTGGCAAGTAATGATGATGAGTCAACAGGAGAAGTGCAAATCGGTTTCACCGTAAACTTTTTTGGCTTAAACTTTTCCAGCCTGTTTGTCAACAATAACGGCAACATAACCTTCGATAGCCCTTTAACTACGTATACACCATTCGATCTTACCACTACTGGCCAGCAAATCATTGCTCCATTCTTTGCTGATGTTGATACCAGGAATTCAAGTTCTGTAACATATGGAACGGGTACAGTTGGTGGCCATAATGCGTTTGGGGTCAACTGGGAAAATGTTGGTTATTATAATCAGAATGCAGATAAACTCAACAGTTTTCAGCTTGTGTTAATTGATAGATCTGATACTGGAACTGGTAATTTTGACATTGAATTGAACTACGATAAAATTGAATGGGAAACTGGGGATGCAAGTGGTGGAACTGGAGGGTTAGGTGGTGATTCTGCAAGATCAGGATATTCTAACGGTACAACTAATGCGGGGACCTTCTTAGAGCTTCCGGGTTCAGCGGTAAACGGAGCATTGCTTGATTCAAACATGGTTACAGGAATTATTCACAATAGCAACAATAGCAATCTGCCAGGACGTTATTTGTTTAAAGTAAGGAACGGTGTGATTGAATGTACTTTTTTTGTTTCACCTGTAAGCGGGTCTTTTGATACAGGCGGAGGCACGGGTACTGTTGATATAACGGCGCCAGGTGGATGTGATTGGACTGCTCTAAGCAATGACTCCTGGATAACGATAACGTCAGGAAGTAGCGGAAGCGGTAATGGGGAGGTGCTTTATTCTGTTTCTGCAAGCACAAATGCAAGAGTTGGCACAATGACCATAGCCGAAGAAACGTTTACCGTGAGAGTTTGTACATTTTCCATTTCACCTGAAAGTGGACATTTTGATACAAGTGGAGGTACTGGTACTGTAGATGTAACGGCGCCTGGTGGTTGTGATTGGACTGCTTTAAGCAATGACTCCTGGATAACAATAACATCAGGAAGTAACGGAAGTGGTAATGGGACAGTAGCATATTCTATTGAAGAAAATACAAGTTCTGTGTCACGTACTGGCACTCTTACTATTGCCGGGCAGACATTTACCGTTATACAAACCGAAAATTGTACTAACGGAATAGACGATGATGGGGATGGAGATGTTGACTGTGCTGACTCTGATTGTTTTCCTCCGTGCGCAATAAAGTTGACGGGTACGTCACCTTTATATGGCGTTGCTGTGGATTTTAGTAATCTGTGCGCTGTTATCAAACCTATTGAGATAAAGATGTGGGCGGAGTTTCCGGGAATTGTTAATAATATCGTTTTGCTTAATCTTGAAACGGCACTTCCGGCTGCCCCATTTAACAGAAATAATATAGAGCTGATTCCAGAAGGCGTGTTTAATTTTAAAACAGGTGTTGTATGGCATATAAGACTGATTGACCCAACGACCGGAGAGGAATTCTGTACTGACTCGGTAATAATACCTGCTGAGGTTCCTTAAAACAGGTATTGATATTAGGGTTTGCATAAAGGCCGTGTCAACAAACTGTCCACCTCGCGCACACTTGGCATAGGGGGAAACATAGGGACAACCCCCATATAAAAATATGGGGGTTGTCCCTATACTGTTCTATACTGTTCTATACTGTTCTATACTGTTCTATACTGTTCTATACTGTTCTATACTGTTCTATACTGTTCGGCACGGTATTTGGTTTTGAATTCAGATGTTAGATTTTGTGGATGGTCATTGTACCCTGAGGTTATTAAAATACAAGAGGAAGCGAAAGTATGATGAAAAGAGAAAATAAAGACGTACCTCTCCCCTGAGAGGTTGATGGTGACAATTAACCATATACTCTTATTTTTGATTGTCAGATTTAAGTTTTTCAATATGTGCTATGAGTTCATCGAGCGTAGCCCATCCTTGAAAGTAAAGGCATATCATCTCGAAGGTACGTTTTGTTGGTTTGCGGCCTGCCCAAAGCCTGATCAACAGATTAGCAATCAAAGCACAGTAGACTTGAATGGTAATTCCGTTTTGAGATTGTGCCAATAAATGCTGGCAACCCAATATACACTTAAACCATCTGAAGAAGAGTTCAATTTGCCAGCGATAACGATAGATAAGCCCGATGATCTCTGCCGGTAAATCCATGCGGTCAGTGGCAATCAATATTGTTTGCTCGGCAGATCGAGTCCTGAATGTCTTCTTGCTTGAGACACGAGATTTACGTTTGTAGTAGCCTGAGAGTACCCGTTCATCGTAATAGTGAATCTGTATAATTCTTATAGGCTTGGAGATGTCCTCACGTTTCTGTTTACTCCCAAGCCAAATAGTACGATCAAACTCAACCCCAGCTTCACGGTCCGCTTGAGTCAGTGTGTGCTCTTTAATCGTTTCATATGATGCGTTATCTCTAAGTCGGACAACAGAGGAACTTGATTTCCGGATAATCTTTTCCAGAAATTTATATTTTGCATAAGCAGCATCTAAGCAATAAAGTTTGCCTGGTGTTAAAACTGACTCAAGTTTAGCTATCTCACTCTCATTAGCGTTGGTAACTTGAACTTGAAGAGGAGCACCTTTATGGATACTAAATTCTAAATGCATTTTTACGGCCCGATGGTCTTCGTCAAGCCATAGTGCCCATAGCATTTTGGGAGTGCTTTTAGTAAGCCGCCATCAAAAGCAACAAGATCCATATTGAGTTTATCTAAACGATCGTCAAGTTTCAGGGGGACTGACATCACGTACAAGATCGTTGATGATTGGTCTCAGGAGTTGTGGATCAAATACATGACTGGCTTCTGACATGCTGCCAAGGCTGGTGCGTTTGATACCAAGCTTTTTTTGTACATTATCTAATTCACTTGCATGTTGGATAGATCGTAGTCCCGTGAAAGTTGGATTGAAGAAATAGAGTAATAGCAGGCTGACATATTGATCGTAATGTAGTTGTCTATTGTGGCAATCCGCATGAGAGTGAAGTCTGCTCAGGAGAAGTTTGAAGGATCGTAGGACAGGGAGTCTTTGTATGGTATTAACACGGTTGAGTTCTTTGTCTATATTATCAGTGTTTCCCCTATTCATAATGGTAATTACTAACATGAGAGGGGAGAGAAATCAAGTATATAAAATGCATAAACTATTAATATGTAATAAGTTATGGAATTTCACGATTTATGATATTAAAAATATTTCAAATAACTTTTCAACGAAGCAGTTCAAGTAGAAAAAAGCAGAAAAGAATTTTTGAATACCTGCCTGCAGTCTGGGTGGGAGAGTAATGTTAAAGAAGTTCTGAAGGAGCACAATTGAGGATGATGGGCGTGAACAATTCTGATGGAAAGGCGTACTCAAAAATCGTGCCGAACAGTATTAGGGTTGTCCCTATGTTTCCCTGTCATGGTTAAATTATCATTATTTTGTGATTTATCAAATTCAGGTCGCTTACACCAAGACCGTATTTGGAAGCAGTTTCTATATGTTTCGGGAGATTGGGACGATCAAATAGTGAACGAAGTTCTTTCTTTTTTCTCTTTTCCTCAATAATGTCCATTCCTATTGTATCAAGGGCTACAGGGTCTCTGCTCAAAATAATTCCGTTATTGCTCCATGTATGCCTTTTTTTTGGCATTGGTCCTCCTTCGTAGAGGCCAACTATTCCATTGCAGATGTGGAGTTTGATTTTGTCCTTTATCACGGGGATTGAATTAATGGCGGCAATAAAGGGATCACATGAATTATCATGGAAGTTATCGGGATGGCTGATAACACCGTGAGAAATATTTTTAAGCGCGATGCTTACACCCGCGAGACCATGGTCTTTTAATAAACCCAGGTTAATCATTGAATCAACTTCTTCCGTTAATATCTTGCTTATCTTAACAGCTCCATAGCCACTGTCATATTCTCTGTATGAACTGCCGGAATCAAGGGCCTCTTTTCCTCCACCTCCGTCTGTTGTATATGCTCTCACACCTTTGAAAGATCTGTTTATTTTGAAACCTGATGAAAGAAAAAAATGCTGATATTGGTCCCAAATGATGATATTGTTTTCTTTTACTCCAATGCTTTTTAAAGCATCAACAATAGCCCAGCAAATCTGATAATTACCTGCAAGGATATCGGCGCCAAGACCGTTTATCTTTATGCCTATCCTTTCATCCTCATGAAAGAGTGATTTCCAGGCGTCTTTCGGATTGTCTGTTCCGGTAAGTGAAGTTATTCCAGAACTCATCATCCGTTTAACCAATGAAATATCCGGCGTCATTCCTTTAATAATTTCTGACTTGCTTTTAACATCAACTACAAGGGATTGTAGAGTTTTTGTGTTTTTCGGTTTTAAACCGGTTTTAATATCATCGGGAAGAGGATCAAGAGGCAATGGTATTTGTGATAAAAACATACCACCCAGAAATGTATTTACGCACGCCTCTTTAATAAACTCTCTGCGAGTTCTGTCTTTACTCATAATAATCCCTCCTCAAACAGGTAATAGATTATCAGCACTTAATTGAAGTTTCCATGTTTACTACTTAATTCTCTTTAGTTCCATTCTAGCATTCTTATTGGACACATTCAATTATAGAATTGCTGAGTTCTTATGATATATTGTATAGTAGCATATAAAAGCAGGCGAGGTTATATTCACGTTTTAACCCGGATATATGGAACAGTAGTTTGTTATACTAAGTATACTAAATGTAAAGGATTAGTTGCTAAGATACAGCGATCTTTGATTATGCCGTTACTTTGGTAAACAAAATAGGTTTAAGTAAAGGGGATATCCAGAATGAAAGACGTACCAGACTCACCCGTAGCAGGACAAAAAAATTTTTGGGCTAAATGGAATGTAATACCTGCCTTTATTGGAATTTTTGTAGCAGGCTTAGTTATCGGTTTGCTTTTAAGAAGCAGTGGAAACCCGATGCAAACCATATCACAAACTTCTACTCCTGTCACTGATATTCTTTTCTGGACTTGCAGTATGCATCCACAGATTAAACAGAAAGGGTCAGGGCGTTGTCCAATCTGTGATATGGACCTTACTCCGATGAGGGAGGAGCCTGGTGGAGGCGATAAAGCTGTTTTAAGGCTTGGAGAAAGGGCCCGCCATCTTGCATCAATTCGAACAACTCCGGTAAAGTTCAGGGAGTTGGAAAAGTCCGTTTATACTCTGGGAAAGATAGATTATAACGAGAGTCGTGTTGCACATGTTACCGCATGGGTTTCCGGGCGCATCGAGAAGCTCTACGTTGATTTTACCGGGACTATAGTGAAAAAGGGTGAACATCTGGTAAGTATGTATAGTCCGGATCTCCTCTCTACTCAGAAGGAGTACTTACTGGCATATAATGGAGCAGAACAGTCCAGTAATAGCAGTATACAGGATGTAATCTCTTCATCACAGTCCCTCCTGGAGAATACAAAACAGAGACTGTTGTTGTGGGGAATAACAGAGGCACAAATTGATGAGCTTGAAAGAACACAGACCCCTCAGGTTCATTTAACTATCTATGCGCCTATTGGCGGCACCATTATTCAGAAAAATGCAGTTGAAGGGATGTATTTCAAAACAGGTGATAAGCTTTTTACCATTGTAGATCTGAGTCGTGTCTGGCTGTATCTTGATATTTACGAATATGATATTCCCTGGATCAGGTATGGGCAGGCGATTGAGGTTGTTACAGAATCTTATCCGGGAGAAGTTTTTCACGGGAATGTTGTTTTTATAGACCCGTTTCTGAGTGAGACAACAAGGGCCGTCAAAGTTCGTATCAATATGGATAACCATGAAGGAAAACTGAAGCCCGGTATGTACGTTAATGCCAGGCTTAAGGCTAAGCTTGGAGGTAAGGGTGTTGTTATTGATTCAGAAATCATGGGGAAATACATGTGTCCCATGCATCCTGACGTTATATCAGACAAAGAGGAGAATTGTCCTGAGTGTGGAATGAAGCTTGAACTCATTGGTGGAAGGACAGGTATGTTTGTTCCGGGTTTAATTCAACCACACTATGATTGCCCTATGAAATGTAAAGGCTCAGCTTCGGATGAGCCGGGAAATTGTCCCAAGTGTAAGATGGTCCTTATTGAAAATGAAGGTGATAAACCCCAGGGAGATGATGCGGTATATGTCTGTTCTGAACATATTGAGATACAAACCGGACTTCCAGGTACATGCCCTTCCTGCCAGGGGAATCTCAAGAAAAGTAGTGAGAAAGACGTGGGTGTTCTTTCCATTCCGCATAGTGCAGTGCTTATTACGGGAAAACGTAATATTGTTTACGTGGAAAAAGAGGAGGGAAGCTATGTGCTGAGAGATGTAGTACTCGGTCCAAAAGCTGATGAATTTTATCCTGTGATTGAAGGTTTGAGTGTGGGAGAAAATGTCGTAACAGAAGGGAATTTTCTTATAGACTCGCAAATGCAGTTACTAGGCAAACCAAGCCTTTTGTTTCAGGAAGGTTCTACTTTTGAGAAAACGACGGTGGCAGAGAAGGATGAAGAACTGAGAGATAAAGGTAAGCTCTCTACGGCACACATAATTGACGAATCCATATTGAATCAGATGCAGGAAGTAATGGAGGATATACTTGATAATTATTATCGTGTTGCGGCAAGTCTTGCAGCTGATTCCACAGAAGGTATTGACAATAATCTGGATTTGATCATAGGTAATACAGGAAAGATTAAGGGGCTGGGACCTGGTATTCCGGAGAACCTGTCTGTAATTATTGGGAATATTGAAAATGATGCAACTGAGATGAAGGGGACAGGACTGGAAGAATCTCGAAAGAAATTTAAGGACTTAAGCAAATCTATGATTGATTGTATTAAAGAACTTCATGGAAAAAATAAAGGTGCTGAAAAAATGTACGTCTACTACTGCCCTATGGCAAATGCCTCTTGGTTACAGAAAGAGGAGGGGACGCGCAATCCTTATTTTGGCACCAGGATGCTGAAGTGTGGTTCAGTTAGGGAAGTGTTGTCACGTGAGCACTAAAAAAACATGATAAACAGGCTTATAAGATTTTGTCTGGAGAATACGTTTATTACTCTGGCCATAACCTTGCTGGTTATAGGAGCAGGTTATTATAGTATCAAGAATGTACCGGTAGACGCAATTCCGGACATAAGTGAAAACCAGTCAATAGTATTCACCGATTGGCCAGGTCGCGACCCACATACAGTGGAAGACCAGGTTACATATCCATTAACTACCAGCCTCGAAGGAGTTCCGGGTGTTAAGGTAGTACGTTCATATTCGGGTTTTGGTTTTTCTGTAATTTACGTTATATTCAAGGAAGATGTTGAATTCTATTGGGCACGTTCAAGGGTATTGGAACGTCTTAATGTTGCACAAAGATGGCTGCCGGATGGTGTAGTTCCTGTGCTTGGACCTGATGCAACCGCACTGGGACAGATTTTCTGGTATACAGTTGAAAATGGTTTCTTTTGCCCTGAACATAGTGGTGGAGTTTTTGTTTGCCCTGATGATTTTACCATAGCTTCCGATGAGGCGGGCAATTGCTCTGAACATGATCATCAGCTTGTGCTTAAGCGGGTATTCAATGATGGTGGGGCCTGCCCGATGGGAGATGCCGAACTGGTAAAATCCAACTATAATCTGGGCGAGTTGCGTTCACTTCAGGATTGGTATGTGAGGTATCAGTTGAATGCTGTTGACGGGGTTTCTGAAGTGGCATCAGTTGGCGGCTTTGTAAAGCAATACCAGATAGATGTGGACCCTGACAAAATGAGAGCTCACAGGGTAAAGCTGTCTGATATTTATGATGCCGTGCGGAAATCAAATGTGGATGTTGGCGCAAAAGTTATAGAAAATTACGGGATGGAGTATATCATCCGTGGTATTGGTTTTATTAAAAACATTGAAGACGTAGAAGAAATTGTGGTTAAGTCTACAGAAGGGACTCCGCTATATGTAAAAAATGTAGCAAATGTGACATTTGGACCTGATTTCAGACGTGGTGGTCTGGATAAGGAAGGTGCGGAGGTGGTTGGTGCTGTAGCCACTATGAGGTATGGAGAGAATCCTTTACGGGTTATTAATAGTGTAAAGGAAAAGATCAGGAAGATAGAACCAGGTTTGCCGAGTGGTGTACACATTGTCCCCTTTTATGACAGAACACAGCTTATTAAAGAAACAATTGGCACGTTAAAGAAGGCGCTTACAGAAGAGATTATCATTACCATAGTAATTATAGCGATTTTCCTTTTCCATATCAGAAGTTCTCTTGTTGTCGCCATTACCCTGCCACTGGCCGTGCTTTTGGCGTTTACAGCAATGTATAGATTTGGTGTTGATTCAAATGTCATGTCCCTTTCCGGTATCGCCATTGCCATCGGTACATTGGTTGATATGGGCATAATAATGACAGAGAACATTTATCGCCATCTTACAGAGTCTGATGGTTCAAAGCCAAGAATTGAGGTTATCTATGAAGCAAGTAGAGAGGTTGCCGGTGCAATCATAACGGCTGTAGCGACTACCATAATCTCTTTTATACCAGTCTTTTTTATGGAGAGCCAGGAGGGTAAACTTTTTAAGCCATTGGCATACACAAAGACGTTTGCCTTATTCGCATCTGTAGTTGTTGCCATTACAATAGTGCCTGTCCTCAGTAACCTGTTCTTAAGGGAAGGAAATTGGAGGCGGAGGAGTTCAATAATACTTGGTAGTGCCCCAGGCATATGCTTAATCTTTATAATTCGTTATCTGATATTTGGTAGATATGAAACTGTCAGTTTATCTACTGCCTGGGTGTATTCAGTAATTGGAGGTTTGATTATAGGATATCTCATTTACGTAATGAGCAGGGAACGCCTCAAACCAATACAACAAAACGGTATATCCAGAGCTATCTATGCAGTATACGAACCCACTCTCAGATGGATACTCTCCCATAAAGTTCTTTTCCTGATAATTCCCGTATTTATAGTTTTTAGTGGTATTTCGATATGGCTGGGGCTGGGCCGGATTGCTTATCCGATTGAAAAGTGTTTGAGTTACGTTAAGTTGGATTTAGATAAAATAGACCCATGGGTTGCGCTTAAACACAAGTTTCCCGGTATAGGACGCGAGTTTATGCCCGCGCTGGACGAGGGGTCATTATTGTACATGCCTTCATTTTTGCCTGCTGCAGGTTTCACAGAGGTAATGACCGGTTTAAAAAAGCAGGATATATTAATGAAGCAGATACCTGAAGTGGATATGGTTGTTGGTAAGATGGGAAGGGCAGAGACGGCGCTTGATCCGGCCCCAACCTCAATGATTGAGACAATTGTAAACCTGAAGCCCAAGGACCAATGGAGAAATGTAACTATAAAAAGATGGTATTCAAATTGGTATATTCCACAGTGGACAAAACATATTCTCGGTTTGGTCTGGCCGGAGGAGAGGACTATCACAAAGAATGAGATACTTGAAGAATTACGTGAGTCAGCTGATATGCCTGGTGTTGCGCCCACGTGGCTTCAACCTATTCAGACCCGGGTGATCATGCTCCAGTCAGGCCTACGTGCAATGATGGGCGCAAAGATTTACGGTGATGATCTTAAAGAGATAGAACGTATTGGTTTGCAGCTGGAGAAGATTTTAAAACAAGTACCGGGTGCGGTGGATGTGATAGCTGATAGAATCGTTGGTAAACCGTATATTGAGTATAAAATAGACCGAGAAGCGATTGCAAGATATGGAGTCGATTTAGAGGAGGTCCAGGAGGTTATAGAGATTGCTCTCGGAGGTAAAAATATTACATGGACTGTTGAAGGCCGTGAACGTTATCCGGTCAGGGTCAGGTATATGAGAGAGATAAGGGATGATTTTGAAATGCTGCCACAGATACTTGTCCCGACTCCTACCGGAGCACAAATACCCATTGCTCAGGTATGTGATATAGAATATACAATAGGTCCTTCCATGATTAAGAGCGAAGACACTCTCCTGGTTGGGTATGTAACGTTTAACACCAGGGAGCGGGACGAGGTAAGTGTGGTTGAAGATGCTGATAAACTCGTAAAGGCAAAGATAGCATCCGGAGAGCTGAATTTGCCGAAAGGGTATTATATAAAATGGGCCGGCCAATTTGAAAACCAGGTAAGGGCTAACAAACGTCTGGTGGTCTTGTTGCCTATATGTCTTTTTGTGAACTTTTTTATTCTATACATACAATTTCGATCTGTAATGACAACATTATTCATTTACTTTGCGATTCCCGTGTCACTGGCAGGAGGATTTATCCTTCTTAATATCTTTGGATACAACCTTAGTGTTGCGGTATGGGTTGGTTTTATTGCTCTATTTGGTATCGCAGTGGACGATGGTGTTGTTATCACAACGTATCTTGACCAGACATTTAAGAAGAGAAAGATAAAGTCTGTTCAAGATGCCAGGGAGGCCACTGTGCAGGCAGGCCTTAAACGTATCCGTCCATGTCTGATGACATCCGCCACTACTATAATTGCCCTGATGCCTGTTCTCTTATCTACCGGTCGGGGTTCAGACGTAATGAAACCAATGGCAATACCCACCGTTGGAGGAATGGCTGTAGTATTGATAGCTATATTCATTGTACCATGCTGTTATTGTGGACTTATGGAACTGAAGCTGAAGAGGGGCATCAAGGACCCTTGCTTTGAGGAAAATGACACGGCCTGATCATATATTTCTCAAACACAATATATCTGTTTGAAATAAGGAGAATATTTTATAAAATCAGATGTCTTTTTGAAACCCCAGAGTATGTTATTAATAACACAAGTGCGTCAAATAGCATATCGAGCTTGTGTGCTGCCTGGCCATTTCAGGAAACATTGGTCTTTGACTTTTCCGGCAGACCTGAAGAGTATAGCGAAGTGTGTTTACTCGGGACATTAATTAAAACAAAAGAAGATCAGGTTAAAAAAAGGAACATTTTGATACACCTCAACTTGACAGTTATGACTGATGTTTGTGAATAGTATGTGAAATAATATATCTATTGTTTGCTACCCAGCGATAGACCAAAAAAGATAGAAAACTGATTACAGGCATCTTGAATAAAATTGCCAGCCATCTGAAATATCTTAAGTTGCGAAGTATTTCCGGCAACGATTTGTCGCCTGTCAGGATACGTCCATCAGGGGTAACCATGTGTATAGCTTCCCTACATAATTCCTCTCTTATCTTCGGAAATCGGCTCTTACGTTCTTCCGATTGACACGCGATAAATTCAAACACATCTGCTTCCATTGCGTGTGATTTAATCCAGCTCATACACCCGCAGCATAAGCTGCACTCCGCATCATATATTAGTACAGTAGATTTCATTTATAGCTACACATTTGAATAGTAGACTTCTTCAGAATATGATAAATTTGTTCAGTGCTTAAAGGACTGTAGTTGCCATGACATTAGTTTGTAACACTTCGACAGAGTTTACATTAAGTGTTCGAAATTACCCAGTGTGACGACATCCTGAGTGCCCGCCCATGTCCGATCGGTAGTAGTCGAAGGATAGTTTTTGTAACGGTAGCGAACAGGCTTCTTATCGAAGCGTCTCTTATAAAGAAATGTGAGATTTATAAAATGATATGTCAAAATAGATCTGATTTCAAACAATTAATCTTTGCAGAAATTGGTCATGCTGAAATGAAACCTCTTGCGGAATAGCAGGGAAAATGCTAAAGTCACTAACCTTATAGATAACAAAAAAACAGCAGATTGTTTGTAATGGGTTTATCTGGTTTTTCTAAGAAAAACCAAAGGCAATATCCGATGTTAAGGTAGATATGTAGTCAAGAGGAAATTTGAACCCCTTCTTCTTATAAAGCAGGCATCGGGTCTCTTTTTTGGTAAGGCAGTCGGTAGCACTAAGCTTGTTTTCCATGTTTTGTTCCAAATAGTACAATAAGTGGAAGATGCCAAGTTGTTTTTAATAAGCGGACAAGGCTTTCTGTTTTTATATGTTTAATATCATAATAAGTGGAAATATTTTCCATCTATAGCAGGTAATATCATGGAAACTTTCCACTTATTGCACTGATAAGTGTGACCGTTCGCTCCGCTCACTTGGCCTGTGGCCATCACACTTATCGGTGGCTGTTGAGTGCTGCACACTCTAACGCCCTTGACAGGCTCCGCTCTCGCTCCACCTATCAAGGGCGTTAGAGCCGACTGCGCTTCTCAGGAGAACTAATATGAAAATTGTTTCCATCACGATCACTTTGCTACTTTTATTAATTGCCAATAATGCATTTGCTGAATGCTGGATAGCCTCTGGATTTAAAGGGTATGGTAGTAATGCGTATGACAAATTTAACATTCATGAAGATGGATTATCCAATAAAAAAATCCATATAAGCATCAATGGTAATAAAAGTTCCGTTACAGGAAGTGAAGAGATATCTTTTAAGGAAGTCACTCCACAATTAATAGTTGGTGTATACATGAGCGGTAGTTACAAAGGTGTGGTTGAATCGTGGGGAATAGATATTGAAAATCGTAAAGTCTTTTATACGCAAACGAAAAGCGGTTACACCATTTTTGACGGTGCAAAAATGTTTATTGGCGATCTAGAAGGTAAATGTAAATAATGCTTTGATAACAAAGTCAATACAGCCGATCGCTACGCTCCGGCTGATTTCTGCGTTATATTAAACAATTGGCAATTTTTTAGATTATAATAGAAAATGAAACCAAAAGTTTATATTGAAACTACAATTGTAAGTTATCTTACATCAAGACCTAGCAGAGATTTAATTATTGCCGCCCATCAGCAAATAACAAAAGAATGGTGGGAGACAAGGCAACAACACTTTGAAATGTATATTTCTCAATTAGTTGTTAAAGAGTCAAAGGCTGGTGATGAAAATGCTGCTAAAAGAAGAATAAAGGAACTAGAGAAAATTTCAATACTTGAAACAAATGAAGAAGCTTTAAAGCTATCAAAAATATTAATTGCCAAAAAACTTGTTCCTCAAAAAGCGATTGAAGATGCTATTCATGTATCAGTTGCAACTGTTCATGGTATGGATTATTTACTGACATGGAATTGTACTCATATAGCAAATGCTGAAATGAGGCACTTAATAGAATTTCAGTGTTCTGAATTGGGATATCAAGCACCAGTCATATGTACACCTGAAGAATTAATGGGAGGTCAAAATGATTAAAGATTGTATAGTTGAAAGTATACGGGATATTAGGGAAGCACACGCAAAAAAGTTCGATTTTGATTTAGATAAAATTTACAAAGATATTAAAGAGTCAGAAAAAACAAATCCCAATAAAATCATAGCGTTAAAACCTAAATTACTTAAACATACTCATATAACAAAAAAATCCAGTTGACCAAAAATGCACTTGTTTTTAGTCAATGTTATAGTTAATAAAGTTTTCAGCTTGTCCAATATCTATCAGCTTGCCATTTTTGGCAACTGATTTAGGGCGTTAGGCATAAGAAAGATAATGCAAATCAATTTAAAAAAACACTATGCTCCATCTAAAAACCACACTTATCCTATTTTTCTTTCATCAATATGTGTTGATGACAATTTAGATCCAAAGGATAGACTAAAAAGGTTACGAAAGCGTATTTACGAGGAGGCAGGTGCGTGTTCTCAAGTATATGTTGATGAAATAGTAAAGCCAAGGGATATACAAAGCCAAGATCATTTAGAAGCTGTTGATGATCTAATAGAGCGTGTTCGTGAAGCAAATATATTTATATGTGTTCTCGGTGGTAGTCGCCATGGATCACCTATAAAAATAGATTCACTTAACTCTGCTGTCTCTTTCTTTGAAATAGAACTCTATCAAGCTGCTCTATTAGAAAAGGAAATCCACTTTTTCGTCCTGGATGAATTTAACCCAGACCCTAGACTAAAACGGCTTCTTGATATTTTAAACTTTGCCTTTCCAGAATGGATAAATCGTGAGCGATTGAGCGAACCTAAGATAATAGATCACGTAAAAAGATTAGTCGGAAAGAAGCGACGGCAAAAAATACTATGGCCCTTAAGAATAATTAGAACTCCTATTTCCAGATTAGTACAGGCATTGTATATTGATCGAGTACGCCAAGCTCAAAATGCACAGATACTATTCTTGGACGAACAATTTGAATCCCGAACAGGAGGATCAAATCAGCAAATTCTTTCCTCTCTTCAACATAAGTTAAGTACAGAGAGAAATGAGGGAAAAAGACTAACGAGGCTGTGGGTTGCTATTCGTGAATTAATGAGTAGTCCATACACTGAAATAAAGGACAGACAACTACTTGAGTACTGGGACGAAATATTATGTGAATGGGCACGTGCTGGAGCATGGTACGGCTTGCATGGCGATACCCCTTTAGGATGTTTAGCGGCTCTAAATAGTGTTGCAAAGATTAGACAAGACTTGAAAGAAAAATATGAGAAACAACTTCAACCTGAAAAGACAATATATCCAGGTGGTGCCTTAGCCAGCGCAAAGTATTCTATAGCAAAACGTTTATTTGTAAAATCAGACCGTGCTGCAAGGCTGAATGAAGCTCTTGATGACATCAAAATTTCATTGAAAGAAACTGGGTCGGATAAAACAAATTTAATAGCAATACGAGGCAGCATTCTTAGACAACTCGGTAAAACTACAGAGTCAATTAAAGATTACAAAGAAGTTTTAAAACAAAGAGAAGAACAGAGTGCTTCAGATTCTTCCATTGGGGAAGCACTTTCAGAACTAGGTTTTGGCTTTCTACGGCAGGGGCATCTCTTGAAAGGGTTACAGTATACTAAAGATGGTGTACATTACATGCGAAACGGCACAACGGCAGGATTTTTAGCGAGAGGATTGAAAAAACTTTCATTGGCTTACCTTGCAAATGGAAGGTTAATAAAGGCTTATGATACTTGGCAGGAGTGTAAAAAGATTGCAATTCGACATGAAACGTTTGACCAGATATGAAAAAAATGCCCAACAAATCAGTCGAGGTGACGCCTTTATCATGTGCGATTTCTACGGTTTTAAATTCCTTGCTTATTTTATTTTACCCATTATTTTATACGCCATACGGCACACCTCACCTCGACGTTATATTTTATATCGTATGATTCAAGACAATACTGTAAAACAAGAAATTGAAGATGAATGGAAAGGAGTAAGATCCTTCCAATCAAGAATTCAGGCACATCTAAATGCTTCAGGCGGTATGGGTGGAGTAGGCGCCACTCATCAATTAAGAAATATATCTCATAATTTGACTTTGCTTTTTGCATTCTCAGTATTAGAAACAACGCTAAAGCAATTGCGAGATGAAAGCGTTTTTAACGAAAGCCGTAATGGGTTAAAGGCTTTAATGCATTCAAGCCAGATACATATCCCATGGCGGAATTTTGATTTAGTCGACAAAGCAAGGGAAGATAGAAATAGAGTAGCTCATGATCAAGAAATACTGGAGCGCGGGGAGTGTTGGAACATTATTGATGGCATCGAGAATGAATTGGTTTCTTGGAATGTGGTTTCAACCAAAATACCATTTAACCACTAAAAAATATAACGAATAAGGTTAGATTGTGTGAGGGACGAACCACAATCTGAACCGTTTGTTGGACAAGCCCGTTGTTTGGGTGCTAAACATTGTATAAGAAAATATCTTATGAAGATTGCTTCTCTTTTTTACCGCAGAAGCTATGAAGCCAAAGAAGTGGATTTTTCAATTGCTGTCGTCATGCTTTAGGAGCTACAGAACATGGTTTTTCAGCCATTTTACCTCAAATTTGGGCGAACGGGGGCCATCTCGACCCGATAATGCCGTTTTTGCAAATCTTAGATGCATAGCGGATTCGATTACATAACCAGAACAGCCTCCTCTTTTGTTAACTTGTAGGGGAAAGACCTGGATTTGTGTGATGGAGGTATCATCGTTTTTATGATCTTCATTATTCCTCCACAGCATTTGCACGTAAGCTTTGGACGCTCTCTGAACCAGGCTGACGACTTATTCGGGTTGATACCGGTAAGGTACTGAAGCAATGCAATCAAGCGTTTGCTATTAGGGTGGAGGAAACCAAAGTTCCGTGTTCGCCTGAAACCTTTGGGTAGAACATGCTGGAGAATCAACCTGAGAAACTGCGGGCCGGGAAGTGTTCTTGTGAGCATTTTTTTGCTCTTACTATCCTGGTAACGAAAGGTCACCTGACCATCTTTGCACGTAATAATATCTTTCTCTTGAATGACCCCTTTGTAGAGATAACGACCAAGATAGACCAGTGCCTTTTCACCGTTGCCGACAAATTTGCAATCGACGACCCATGTTTTGGGATAATTAACTGGAAGCGTAAGAGCCGCTTTGTTCACGGCATCGAGCATTTTTGCTCGAAACACTTTAGCCAGCGCTTTGTGATTGAAAAGGTACCGCGTCTTTCCTTCGCTTTTTTTGAAGCTCCAAAGCTTTTTCTTCTGATTGATGGCCCCGGCTGGCATTACCAGATGGATATGCGGGTGGTAATCGAGAGAGCGAGAGTGGGTGTGCAAAACAGTGATGGCTCCAGCGCTTCCTTGTAATACGCTGTCATTTTGGACAAAGGTTTTTACGGTTTCCCAACAACACTGTATCATTATGGAGTATAACATTCCCTCATTCTATGGAAAAACCATTCATCAAATCATTAATTAATTGCAAGGCATTACGATTTGTATGAGAGGTCAGGTGGGTATATTTGGGAGTGGTTAAAATACTGTGGTGGCCGAGAATTTTTTGTACTTCAAGCAGATCAACACCCGCCTCAATCAGATGATAAATCGGGGGACACCATACCTATTTAATTGATTTATAAGAATACGAAAGCTAAGATAATGGCAAGAAGAAAAAGAATAGGACCAATTCTTTATTGTTAACATATTCTTTCAACTTCTAAAAGGGATAGTAACAATGAAAATTCAACGAATATATATTGATACTTCTGTTATTGGAGGATGTTTTGATACAGAATTTGAAAAATGGTCAAATGGATTGATAACAGATTTTAATAATGGTATTTATATACCTGTACTTTCAGAAATCACTACTATCGAAATCAATAAGGCACCAGAGTTTGTAAAATTAAAATATACCGAAACTCTTGAACTTCTTCAGTCCTATAAGGCTCAGAACATTTTAGGAGAAAAATTCAGAAATGATTTATTACATATAGCTCTTGCAACAGTCTCTGAAGTTGACATATTAGTAAGCTGGAATTTCAAACACATAGTACACTTTGACAAGATCATGCTGTTCAATGCTGTAAACATAGAATTAGGATTTAAACCTTTAAATATTTTTTCTCCAAGAGAGGTAACTACTTATGAACAAGATTAAAACTATTGATATGGTAAGGCGCATACGTGATACACAATATGAAATAACAAAAGAAAAGTCGCCAAAGGAGTTAAAAGCATATTTCCATCAAGAAGCGAAAAAAGCTGATGATGAAATAAATAAATTGTTAAAAAAATATCATAAAACAACTGATCGCCTAACGAATAAGGTTAGATTGTGTGAGGGACGAACCACAATCTGAACCGTTTGAACCAATCGCTGAAGCTAACCCCGCTATCATGTGTGGTTTTCATGTTTTTAGATTCTTTGTTTAGTTTATCTATTTTCATCGCTCTATTTGCCAAGCGGGTTAGCTCACCTCAACGTTAGGATTAGTGTTGTATTTATTGCTGACAAATGATTGATAAAACTAATAGGAATATAAATGATTAATTAGTACTATTTCACTAAAACTTACCGACACATTATTTGCCCTTTAAACATTTTTTCAGACTTCCATTCTATACGTTTTTTGTTACCATGTTGTTGTGTAGAAATAACTTATAACTGACGTAAGATGAAATATAGGAGATTTAATTTATGAAAATGAACCCAAATTATATTGTAGATGAACATAATCATAGAATTGCAGTTCAACTTGATATTAAAACTTTTGAAAAAATTGAAGAAATATTTGAAAATTATGCTCTTTACCATTTAATGGAGAAAGAAGACAATGATGATGAAACATTAGATTTAGAATCAGCTAAAGAGTATTATACAACGCTAGAAAAATAAAAATGAAAGTTCATTACCGCAAAAAGTTCTTGAAACAACTATCTAAGATTCCATCTCATTATACATTATTAGGATGTCACTATGAAACCAACAGTAAGAATAGCCACTGCCCGGACCCCGGATGGGGGAGAGATGGAGCTTTTTAAGCATGATCGTGATTTTTTGATTAAGATCAACGGTCAGGAGTTGATGAGCAGCCGCCAGCATGAGTCGGAACTGGAGCTGGCGAGGCTTGGTTGCGCGCACCTGGTGGGTCACATGTCACCAGGTGTACTCATTGGCGGCCTGGGGCTGGGTTATACCTTGTACCAGGTCCTCGATATGCTTAGCTCAAGTACCCATGTGGTAGTTGGTGAGCTGTTGAGTGCTGTAGTAGAGTGGAATCGCGAGTTTCTTGGGGAACTCAACGGCCGATTACTGGAGGATGAAAGAGTTGACCTCAAGACGGGAGACATTGTGACAATTATCTCACGTTCCAGGAGCAAATTCGACGCGATCCTGCTGGACATTGATAATGGACCTAACGCGATGACTAATTCAGCAAACCGCCGTCTCTATTGTTATGAAGGAGTTATGGCATGTCGCTACGCGTTACGAAAACAGGGGTGTCTGGCTGTGTGGTCGGTGGAGCCGAGTAAAAAATTCGAACGGCTATTGACAGGCTGCGGTTTTCATGTGCGGCGTTTTCGTGTTCCGGCATACAAGGGGAGTAAATCGGAGTTTCGTTTTGTGTGGGTTGCTTCGGAGAACAAGGCTATTCTGCCTCCCGGTGGCGGCGAATTACGTAAATTGGTTAGAGGCGAGTCAAAGAAAAGTCACAGAGTGTCCTGAGAGAGGCATTAGTTGGAACATCAGTGGGTTGGATAGAAGCACTATACTCCTGCTTTCCTACATCTCCATACCTTACTCTCCGGCAGATTCAGCCTTAAGTTGTTTAAGGATCGAGGGGAGGTATTCGAACATGTATTCCACATCTTCTTTAGTGCTTGAAAGACCAAAACTGAAACGGATAATACCGTAACGATCGGTATCGACACCCAGTGCCTTAATGGTATATGACGCGTCTGTACTGCCCGCACTACAGGCGGAGCCGGATGAAACATACACTCCGATTTGATTCAGGCTTAGGAGAAGAGACCCACTGTCGACATCCGGGAAGCCTATGTTAAGATTATTAGCTGTTCGGTGTTCCAGTGAACCGTTTACAATTATTCCGGGTTCAATTTTTCGAAGTCCTTCTAGAAAATAGTTCCTCAGTTCAAGTAAGCGTCTATTTTCCTTTTCCATTTCAGAGCAGGCCAGTCTGGCTGCCTGGCCAAAAGCCATTATTGCTCCTACATTTTCTGTCCCTGCTCGTAATCCGTATTCCTGCGCTCCACCATGAATAAGTGGCACAACTGATATTTCTTTACTTACATATAAAGCTCCAACCCCTTTTGGAGCATAGATTTTGTGGCCGGACATAGTCATTAATGATAACCCCATTTTCTTTGGAAGGAGCGTTATCTTCCCAAATCCTTGTATGGCGTCTACCATGAACGGGACACCCGCTTCTTTGCAGGATTTTCCAATTTCACTGATCGGGTTTATGACTCCAATCTCATTATTTATTGCCATTATTGATACAAGGATGGTATCTGTTCTCAGATTATTTTTTACGGATTGGGCCGTGACACGTCCATCCTTAGATACATTCAGATATGTTACCGAAAAACCCAGGTCTTCAAGATATTCCAAAGTCTTTAATACTGCAGGATGCTCTACCTTGCTACTGATAATATGTCCTTTATTATCAAGATGTTTAAAGGCGATTCCCTTAATGGCCGCATTGTTAGCCTCTGAACCGGAACCCGTAAAAATTATTTCTTCAGGGTTTACCTTAAGGCAATCAGAGATTTGTATGCGGGAATTTCGGATTATGTCATAGGATAAGATACCGGGATTTGTGCTGCTGCTCGGGTTTCCAAAACCGGAAGAACCGCTGTAATATTCCACCAGGTTCTTTCTTACTTCATCACGTATAAAGGTTGTGGCGTTATTATCCAGGTAGACTTCCCTGAAATTTTCCACATTAACGGTAGCCATGGGTTTACACAGGTCTCTCCCCGTCTGAATAGGTATCCCAACCCAGGTATAAACCGATGCGAGACCGTGTGGAAAGAGTTCCTCAATAGCCTCTTTAGTAGCTCCCGTATTCTTCTTAATTTTCTGATATAAAGGGCCGACCCTGTTTTTTTCATAGTAATCATATGCAAAGTTCAGGATGTTCATGTGCCTGTCTGTCAAAGTTGTACCGGATATTTTTGACATTCGGTTTATGAGAGTTTTTACGAGATTATTCATGATAATATGGTATAAAATATTATTTATAAATATTTGTTCATTCTTTTGACTTTAGAACTCTCCCGGATGAATCCTGGTCCGGCATATAGATAGGCAGATTAAAGTCGTACGATCCTGGCAGCAGACCTCTCTTTCGAGAGGATTCCAGTATTGGATATTGAAATCCTTTCGAAAGAGATGGGGGCTTGTCCTTGCATTTGTAATGAAACGAATATGTAGAGAACCAAACCTTACCGTTTTAAGCAACACCGGGATATAGGTGGAATGGGAATCCGGATTTTGAATCTTCCATTCCTTTGACCACTTCTTCAAAGATTGAAAATGGCATTCCGATACCCATTCGGTCTGCTTCGAATTCTGCTATCAACCTGGCACCAAGGCAATAGGGGGCCACATTGATTTTTCCAGTCAGATAAGGTCTCACGATCAGGTCAGAGTTAACAACTCTCAACCCTCCCATACTTGCCGTTACCCGTTCTCCGGTATTGAACTGATATGCCTGTATAATCCTTGTAAGCTCAACGGAGCGAACACTCAAGACAATCACATCTGGAATTATATCAATATCATCAAAATCTCTGGAATAGAGAAAGACGGCTTTTGTTGTAGGGGGTTGAATTGCCATCATGTCTTTCATGGCCTTTTTTGCCGTTTCTACGTCTTTAAACCTGCCTGCGTCTTCATTGCCGAAAAGTGCGAAGTCCATATGGCCTGAGTCTTTGCAAGCATAAACATTACCTTCGGAAAAGTCCTTTGGAGATGGTGGTTTGAAATCGTCACCCAAACCGGACTGGTCTCGCATGATATCGGTATATACTCTTGAATCACCAAGTGGTTCAGTCTGGTTCTTATCTACAAGACCAAATGTTATAGCGGCTGCGACACAACCGATATTATCGGAAGTTAACAGGGCCGCATCTCCCAGGGATGCCTGTTTTGTTGCCTGACAACTGGTTAATGATATAGTTGGTTGATTCTCCTTTGCAGACTCCGGAATTTTGTCTTCGTTTTTATAGAACTTGACAGCTGTCATAGGAATCTCCAGATTTTCAACTCCCATGGCATCAATTAGTCTGGAATAGAGTTGATTGATGGTTGTCATTTTGCTCTCCTTGTAAATAGTAACATATACATTTATCCTGCGATAATAACTAAAAAGGTTTCGTTGTTCTATTGTATGCCCAATTTGAATTTAAGAGATCTGAGGGTATTCCTCATAAGCATGGTAATTGTCATCGGTCCAACACCTCCGGGTACCGGTGTAATACTGCCTGCTATCTCTTTTGCTTTATCAAAGTCAACATCACCCTGTAAAACGGCAACCATCTTATTCGGGTCTTTCTTGCTGGGTTTTTCTCCTACCCTGTTAACTCCGACGTCAATTACACACGCGCCAGGTTTGATCCAGTCAGGTTTTACTAAACCGGGCACACCGGCAGCTACTATCAAAATGTCTGCGCGTTTGCAGTGTTCGTCCATATTTTTTGTTCCTGTATGAACGATTGTTACTGTAGAATTAGCGCCCTTTCCTTTCTGGAGCAACATATTGGCGATAGGTTTCCCGACAATATTTGAACGGCCAACAACAACAACTTCTGCCCCATTCGTTTCAACTCCTGCACGTACTATCATTTCCTGAATACCTGCAGGTGTGCAGGGTGGGAACTTAAGCTCGCTTCCGCCTATCATGAGTCGACCAACATTTACCGGATGGAAGCCATCAACATCCTTATCGGGATCAATGGCATTTAAAACTTTCTTTTCATCTATGTGGTCCGGAATGGGAAGCTGTACAAGAATACCGTTAATGGTATCATCATTATTATATTTATCAATAAGTGCCAGCAGATCCTCTTCTGAAATATCAACCGGTTGGGTATCCTGTACTTCTTTAAATCCAACCCTGTGAGCAGTTTTGATTTTAAGTGTTACATACGACATGGAAGCAGGATTTTCGCCGATCAGGATAGTTACAAGGCCTGGTACAACTCCGTGTTTTTCTTTTATTTCTGCTACCTCAGCAGTGATCTCTTCCAGTATCTGTTCCCGAATTTCAGTACCTTTAATTAGCGTTGCAGTCATTTTTCAAAATCTCCTTATTTATTATTAAATGCATATTGTTCGATAAAGCCCCTGCCTGCCGATTGTCAAGCAGATGACCAGGGTTTGAAGTATCAATAATGCCTGAATTAAAACAAAAGATATGTTTTTTACATATTATATTTCTATGTAGTATCTTTGTATGTATTATCTGAAACACAAAATGATAGTGTAACAATCAGTAAAATACAACTTTTTTCTTGGATCTTTTGTATACCAATTTCACGAATTTTTACTGACTTATCTTTGATATAATTTACAACCTTTAAGCCAAAAGTTTATTGTCTTAAAGAATATTTGGCAAACTGAGATCTGTGTTACATCTGAACAAAAAAAGGGAGCCGGGCAAAAAGCCCGGCTCCCTTTTGTACTTCTAATACTTATCTAAATCTATCTATTTTAAACATTAAATTAATGTTTTTTCATAGATCTTGAACCTGGATTCTCATGTGCAGAATGATGCCCAGCCTTCATGCCCAATGAATCCAACATTCTGTTGATGTACTCAACTTCTGCCGCTGGTGCATGATTTGTATCCAACCAGCCCGGCTCAGGACATAGATCAAATATAGTCTTGCCTGGGAACTCCTTAACAATCTTCATACCAGACAACTGATCTGAGTAATCTCCCTTTCTCCAGAACTCAGCAGGTACCCAGTTGATTCCGGCCTTCTTCTCCAATGCAGTAAATCTTCTCGCCTGCTCTGAAGCTGCCTTTGCCTTCACCAACCATCTGTCCATACCAAAGGATCCATCACAATATGTCGCATCATTCCATGAACCATGCGCCGTTCCTTTGAATATGTAAGTCATCCAGTATCCAACACTCTCAAAACATACTCTTTCTATGTCTGAACAGTTAGACATTCTGAACTCACCTGACTCACCCTTCTTACCACCATACTTCGGACCATCATGATAAGCACCAATCTTCAAACTCCAGATGTGCTGACCACTCCAGTCTGGTGCCAGATCCTTAGGCATTGGTTCGCCCATTCCATCCAGCATCAAATTCTCTGCTACTTTAAATGTTTCTGTATACTTCAGACCTGCATCCTTACAAGCTTCGTCCATTGCCTGCAAGTTCTCCCTTGCAAATCTTGGTGAATGACAGTCGTCACATACTGATACCCAGGTGTCTCTCTTTTCTTTCCAGAGAGGCGCACCCCTGTCTGCATTTGACATACCCATACTTGTGTATACAGTTGAAAGCCTCTGTACGTTGTGATGACCGCCTCTTAAATGACAGTACTGACAAGTCGGCCCAACGTAATCAGCATCAGACAACTTCTTGGTTAAATCAAACTGAGTAGGATCCCATTTGTTGGTCTGCCATACAACACCGTGTATTGAGATGTCATATGCTTCCCAGTCCCTGTGGTCTTTTCCCCAGTGACAAGTCTTACACTGTTCTGACTTTCTGGCAACTACCGGATTAAACTGATGCCTCTGATGACATGTGCTACAACGCTCTTCTGAACTTGTGTGACAGAAAGTACATCCCGCAGTATCTCCAGGAGGTCTTTCGATTGACCATGCACACTCAATCTGTGCAAAGCTGGAACATGAAGCGTGTGAACCTATACCACCCTGTGAATTCTGGATGTACTGTTCTTCGTGACAATCACTAACGCCACAAGCCTTTGAACTTGGCATAAGCAACTTCTGATGATTGTTACCATGACAGGTATCACAACCTGTTGGACTAGGTTCTGCTTTCGCATGCGCACTCTTTTCGTAATCTCTTACGATACCAGGTGTGACTACTGAATGACAACCCAGACACTCCTTCAGTCTGAACTGACCCTTGATTGGGTTTGATGGCCTTACTTCATCCCTGTTGTACATATAATCCGGGATGTAGTAACGATATGCAGGGAGTGTTCTCCAGAATCTGGAATACTTTCCAGGATATGGAGGCGCGCCCTTTGGATATCCCATGTACTTCGCGTACAAACCTGAAAAGAAAACCTTTCCAGAGTTGTCAGGGTCTCCAGGCATACCATAGACTTCGTGCGGTACCCAATGCGTGATAATTTCTACCGCATCAGCGTCTTTACTGGAAAAATTCGCGTAAAAACAGAATGCTGCTACGAAAACCAGTAATGCAATAAATAATGTATTAAATTTCTTTAACATTTATTCTTACCTTCTCCTTTCCACTTCAAAAAATATAAAATAACGTTGATACTAGTTGATACTAATTAAGTTGAGACTTATTAGGCGTGCCGTGTGATCACTAACGGCAATGCCTTTGAACGTCTCCCTGCAATTGTAATAATTTCCTTCCTGTAATCTCACCCCCTCCTCAGACCATATTATGCAAAATTACTAACCGTTCTCTACTTTTGGCCTCTTTAAAAGATTTGTCTGGAAAGAAACTAGACCCGAACCAATCTTTTTCAAGTTTCTCTGTGACCATCAATATTAATATATTGCCTTTCGTTTTGAATCCTTGAAAAGCATTTTACCTCTAATATTTAGCAAATAAATTATATGGTACTGCAATTGAGTATATACTTCTTCTGAAGTTTGTAATTTTACATTATTGTATGATGTAATCAATGATAATAATAAATAAATTTGAATTGATCAACGTGTTGAAATTATTACTGTTTATCATAAGTAATTGATATTACAATGTTAACACACCAATATCTTTAGTGTTTATTATTATGCATAATTATGGTGTAATATGTTGATAAATTTATGCTTTGGGTGATAATCTGATTATAATATTGAGTAAATGAAACAGGATTTTATTGTTATTTTGAGATTATGTGTCATAATTAACCGTAATGATTTTCTGAAACTATTATGTTGGAGTTATATTTTATGTCTGGTAAAAAAAATGTAAATAAAAATAAGTCCGGAATTGCTATCAGTCATCTGGAACTGGATAATAAGATCTCAAAGATCATTTTTGAAAAATGGCCTAAATTTGTTACCCAAAAGGAGATTGCGGATGAGTTGAATGTATCGCAGTCGCTCGTTTCCAAACGGCTGTCGAGTTGGACAAATAAGAAAAATGTTCCACTTAAGATGTCCTATGAGGAGAGAAACGTCGAGCTTGAGAAAAAGCTGAAAGACAGTTACCATCTTAATGATGTTGTTGTCTTAAAAAATGCGGACTATTTTGTTCATACCCAGGCTTATTATAAACAGATAGGTAAGTATGCGTCTGATATTCTTGTCCGAAAGATAAATGTAATTCTTGAGAACAACACTAAGACCATGAGTCACCAAATCAAGGAAAATGATATAATTAAAGAAACAGAAATCAAGATATCGGCACAGGGCGGAAGCAGTGTTTTGACTACAATAATGAGCCTTGCTGACGAGCTTGAGGATACGGATATAAAGTTACTTTTTTCAAGCTGTATAGCTTTAAGATCGAACAACTTAATAGAACTTTCTCCTCTGCATATTGTGTCACAGCTATTAAACCGAAATCTCAACGTCGGGGTCACACATACTTATCAGCTTCCTGAAATCACTAATCTCTATAGCAAGGAATCGTTGTATGAGATTATCGAGCAGAGAATCAGGACCAGAAAAATGCTTGGATTTGAGGACGAAGTATTAAACAGTGATGTCGTTATTTTAGGTTTGGGGAGCATAAGGTGGAACCACCCTGTAACAGGTTTTATGCGCCATGTTTATAATTTACGGTTACAATCCTTTTTAAATAATTTTGATATTGTAGGTGAAATTGCGTTTGCTCCTTTCAGCAAAAAAGGATTTTTGTTTCATCATCTGGTTGGGGAAGTGTTTGAACGAGAAAACGGGAAATTTAAATATGAGGAACACGAGCAGATTAAAAGGCTGAAAAATTTTGCTAACAAGGACGTGATCTTATCTAAGCAGGATCTTATTGATGCCGTGACTTTCTTCAGTTCTATATTTACGGTAAATTTCTGCGAGATTGAGGACCGTTTGCAGAAACAGGATAAAAAGCCATATATACTTCTTGCTGCAGGAGGGCCCAGCCAGAAAGCCCTGCCTCTTAAGATAATATTAGATAGATGGAAAGGTATAAATATTGTGAACGGGCTTGTAACCAGTGAAAATATTGCCCAGGATTTATAAGGAGCAAGTACCAATTCAGGAATTGTTGATTTGTCATTCAATTTTCCATTTTCGCAATTCCTTAATTCTTCATTTTTATGATGAGTGATTTATTAAAGAACGCGTAAGTTTCAGATTATATGAAGGCAACATCTTTTATTCGTTTTTTTTACCAGCATCCAGTGTAATGACAAAGGTATACGTGGGCCTCGGTTCAAACCTTGGTAATAGAAAAGAGAATATAATCAGAGCTATCGATAGAATTGATACCTGTGAGGAGTTCAGTGTCAAAGAGAGGTCCGGTTTTTACGATACTGCACCATTTGGTGGTCCGCCACAACCTGATTATGTTAATTGTGTTATTGGATTGGAGACAGAGGTTGGACCGCAAGCACTCCTGAAAGAGTTTAAGAAGATTGAGGTAGAACTGGGGAGAAAGCCAGGTTTAAGGTGGGGTCCGAGGATGGTAGACCTTGATATATTGTTATATGGGGATAAAATTGTGAAGGAACATAATTTGAAGATTCCTCATGAACGCATGTATGAACGTGTTTTTGTGTTAGAACCGCTATGTGAAATATCGCCTGATATTAAACATCCTGTCTCAGGTATAAGTCTTTCTGAACTGTTGGATAAGTTAAAACAAGAGCAACATGAGAATCTATAAATTTTTATAGGAGTAAGATGCTTTTCAAGATTGATAAATACATTATTAAAGCATTCGTTCCCTCTTTTATCATATGCATGTTTGCTATTTGTGGTATTTATATTGTTGTTGACGCAATTCAAAAGATTGACGATTTTATAGAAATGGGCGCTAAGGCATTTACTATGGCTTCGCATTACTACGGGCTCATGGTGCCGGTGTTTATCGCGCAGCTTTTTCCGGCGATAACTCTCATTGCCGTGAGCCTTGTACTGGTAAGATTTGTAAAAAATAATGAGATATTAGCTATGCAGGTTGCCGGGATTAACCTGTATAGAATTATGCTTCCTGTATTTGTTGTATCAATATTCCTGTCCTTTCTGGCAGTCATAAATCAGGAACTGCTTATTCCAAAGCTTGCAGAGGAACTTGAAAAAGTAGAGCAGACAACATTTGAAGAGAAGGAAAAGAATAATATTCTCATTGAAGATGAAGAAAGTCATATGCTCTTCAGAATTTGGACACTTAATACGGCAGAAGAGACTTTAAAATCCTTATATGTAATCGGGAAATATGATAATGGCAGAAAAAAGTTTACCATCAGCGCTGAACAAGGTAAATGGACTGATGATAAGAACTGGTTGTTATTTAATGTTGTTAAGCACAATTATGATGAAAGCGGTAATTGGGTTGCGCCGGCATTGCAAATGGATAATTATAGACTGGAAACGGCAATGTCACCCACGCGACTGAGCAAGGTAGATATTAATGCGGCATTGAAAAGTTTTAAAGAATTAAAAGAATTACGAAGTAAGGAGCCTGAAAACCCCAGGTTCAGTGTCATGTTTCACTCAAGGGTGGCCTATCCTCTTACTAATTTTATTCTACTCTTTCTGGGTATCCCTGTAGTTATTGGTTTTGAAAGAATGAGTAAAAATATATTTTTGAGGGTTGGAATAAGCATCCTTATCTGTTGCGCGTTTTTTGTATTATCATATATCTGTGCCAATCTGGGTAACATGGGGATTCTGCAACCAATTCTGGCGGCCTGGCTGCCTGTAATTATTTTTGGTTGCCTTGGGTTAATACTTTTTGATGGCATGCGTATTTAAAGATGCTGAGTTCATGCACGTCTGTAGGACAGCCCCTAAGGAATGAGGTGCGACCTTCCATTGTATCTACAATTTGTGGTGCATTTGATGGATGGTCTCAGTTTTTGTGTTAACTATTAATTACAAAAGATATCGCATCAATAATGATCAAAAATCAGTCGGCTTAGGTTTAATGTATAAGGAATTCAATATCGACGTCACACTGCGACTCCGTTGAGTGTGACATCAACTTGAACGCCCACCCGTGCCGGACCGGACGGCGGAGTTAAAGGATAGTTGTTTGTCGCAATAGCAACATGACCTGGATGGGATAAGGGTCATTGCGGTCTTTATCTGTTTTCATGTTAAGTTGCCGATTATTGTCAATGAATGAAGTTATATTATTATCAAAAAAAAATTAATATTTAGATTTAGAAGGAGTATATCCGAGATGAATAAATCTTTAACAATTCGATCGCTGATTATTATTTTCCCCTGTAACGCTTTTTTGATCGCCTTTTATTTTCTGCTATTTAGTAGTTTTGCTAAGGAAACCCAGCAATGGGTCGTTCCTTCTAACTTGTATCAGAGCTTAATACATTTTCTGCGTAATTCCGAAACAGGATATATTCCTGTCCTGTTAGGCACCGGAGCGGGATTGACTATTCTTTCATGGTATTTGGTAAGCCTTTTTGGAAGTCGACTTGTGCAAAGAGATCAAAGAATTGGTCTGGCGGAAGCAATGCCGAAAGTTTCAAAGAAGGAGAAGAAGGGTTCTTTGTCTGATAACCTGTCTGCCAAAAACTTACAGAACGCGAGCCTGCAGACATTGGTTGTATTACAAAGAAAGGGAAGACTGATTGATTTTCTACAAGAAAATTTAAGCGAATATGATGACACCCAGATAGGGGCGGCAGTGAGGAGTATTCATTCGGGATGTAAGGAGACTTTATCGAAATATATTGATATAAAACCAATATTCAAAGATGAAGAGGGTAATGAAGTGACTGTAGACCGGGGTTTTGATTCAAGAGCAATACAGTTAACCGGAAACGTAAAGGGTAACCCTCCTTTTAAGGGGATTCTAAGACACCGTGGCTGGCGTGCAGTGAAGGTGCAGATACCACAACTTACATCTCAAGAAGAAGGAAACAACGTACTTGCGCCTGCTGAAATAGAGATTCTATAAATTATTAAGGATGAGTTCATTGAAAGATACTAAATATATTATAGGTATAGATTTGGGCACGACTCACTGTGTTCTCTCCTATACAGAGGTACAGACGAATGAAGATGGTGAAGTGCCGCGTATTAATATTTTTGAAATATTACAAACAATTGCACAGGGAGAGATCAAGGCACAACCTCTCCTGCCGTCCTTCTTGTTCCTGCCAGGTGAACACGATGTACCGGAGGGAAGCCTGGCTGTTCCATGGGACCCTGATATAGATTTTACTGTTGGTGACTTCGCGCGTCAACGGGGTGCCGAGATTCCAAATCGACTGGTCTCTTCAAGTAAATCATGGCTTTGCCATAGCAGTATAGATCGGACCAAACCAATTCTTCCATGGGAGAGTCCTTCAGAAACACGCCGCGTTTCTCCGGTAGAGGCATCGGGTCGTTTACTGAAGCATTTGCGAGAAGCATGGAACCATGAGATGGCGTCAGGAAATCCCGAGGCAAAGCTGGAAGACCAGGAAATATACCTCACTGTTCCGGCTTCATTTGACGCTGTTGCACGGGAATTGACTGTTAAGGCGGCGGAGTCTGCCGGGCTGTCAAATATGACGTTACTGGAAGAACCGCAGGCCGCCTTCTATGCCTGGATTGAATCACAGAGAAACTGGCGCAAAATTGTTAAAGCGGGAGAATCTATTCTGGTATGTGACATCGGAGGAGGGACTACTGATTTAAGCCTGATTCAGGTTGCCGATGAAGATGGCAGTTTAGCACTCAAGCGTGTAGCAGTAGGTAAGCATATCCTGCTCGGTGGTGATAATATGGATTTAACCCTGGCGTATGCAATCCAGGCAAAATTAGCACAAAAGGGTACAAAATTGGACGCCTGGCAGTTTCGTGGGCTTGTACACAGTTGCAGGGCCGCGAAAGAGCAGCTACTGAATAATCCGGACAGAAAAGAAGAATCCATCTCAATATTAGGCCGAGGGTCCTCACTGATAAAAAGTACAATTCGTACTGAACTGACACGGGCTGAGATAGAAACTGTTCTTTTAGACGGATTCATACCTATGTGCAGCAGTACTGATTATCCTCAGGAAAAGAGCAAGGTGGGTATAAGGGAGATGGGACTGCCTTATGAATCTGATCCTGCTATCAGCAGGCATCTGGCATCATTCCTCGCGCAGCAGGTCGGTGGTGCTGACAAAGACTCTGAAGTACCTTACCCTTCATCCGTTCTCTTTAATGGCGGTGTAATGAAATCAGATTTAATGAAACAGCGAATACTGGATGTTCTGAATAGGTGGAGTGGGGTAGAAAATGAGATGCGAGAACTGCCTTCATCAGATTTGGACCTGTCAGTTGCCCGTGGCGCTGCCTACTATGGACATGCCATACGCGGAAGGGGGTTTCGGATCAGGGGGGGTACCGCACACTCGTATTACATAGGTATCGAAAGCTCAATGCCTTCCGTTCCCGGCATTCCTACCCCGATGAAGGCCCTTTGTGTGGTTCCCTTCGGGCAGGAGGAGGGGACTGAATTAGATATACGTCAACGTGAATTTGGTCTTGTCGTCGGTGAACCCGTAGTTTTTCACCTTTTTGCTTCAAACCTCAGAAAGAAAGAAGAGGCCGGAGAAGTGATAGAGGATTGGAGTGGTGAGATAGAAGAGATCAGCACAATGGATACAGAACTTACTTCAACCGGAGGGGATGAGGGAGGAAAAGTAATTCCTGTATGGTTACAGATAAAGCTGACTGAGATAGGCACTCTCGAATTGTGGTGCGTCTCCAGTGAAGACGAAGATAGACGTTGGAAGCTCGAATTTAACCTTCGTGAAAGTGATGAAAAGAGGGAATAGGGGTAATGGAAAGTGATGTATCAGATGAATTAATAGAGGTAGTAGAAGATGAACCAACTGAAATCGAAGAGACTAAATACAAATATATAGTAGGCATAGATCTTGGTACAACTAATTCCGCAGTGTCGTATGTCGATCTGACAATAAAAGATTCTGAAAAAAATAAGATCCGGTTTCTTGATATACCACAATTAGTAGCGCCGGGTGAAATAGGTCAACGTTCCGTTTTGCCATCCTTTCTTTATCTTCCCGGCCCCTACGATATGCCGGAAGGAAGTACTTCTCTCCCCTGGGATACTGAGAGAAAATATGCTGTAGGGGAGATTGCGCGAGAACAGGGGGCTGTTGTGCCGGGACGTCTTGTTTCATCCGCAAAGTCCTGGTTATGCCACGGAAGGGTAGACCGTACAGCTAAAATCCTGCCCTGGGGTGAGGGGACAGATGTTGAGAAAGTTTCTCCGGTGGAGGCAAGCTCCAGATACATCCAGCATATACGGGAAGTATGGGATGAGACAATGGCACGTGGGCGAGAAGGGCATGGTTTGGAAGAGCAGATGGTCTACCTCACCGTACCCGCATCTTTTGATGAGGTAGCGCGTGAACTCACCGTCAAAGCCTCTGGCCAGGCGGGACTGAAGTATATTAAGCTGATGGAGGAACCTCTTGCCGCATTTTACGCCTGGCTGTATCAACATGAGAAGGACTGGCAGAATATAATGAAACCAGGGCAGTTGATAATAGTCTGTGATGTGGGCGGCGGTACGACAGATTTTACTATTATAGCAGTTGTAGAGGGTGAAAACGGTTTGTGTTTCAACAGGCTCTCTGTCGGCGAACATCTAATGCTCGGTGGTGACAATATGGATATGACTATCGCCCGCAATGTTGAAGCACAGCTTTGCGGACGTCCGGGTCAGCTTGATTCCAATCGATGGCATGAGTTGACACACCAGTGTAGAAAGGTAAAAGAGGGTCTCCTGTCGGAAAAGCATGATAAGCAGGAGATGGATATCGCGATTATGGGTACCGGCGGCAAACTTATTGCCAGCACGCTGAAAACTCCTATCAGTACATCACAGGTGGAAGAGCTGATCATTGAAGGTTTTTTCCCTTTTGTATCGTTTGAGGAGAAGCAGGAATCAGGTAGCCGGAAGGGACTTATGGAGTGGGGACTTCCTTATGTGCAGGAGCCTGCAATAACAAAACATCTGGCTGCTTTCTGGCAACGTAGTGTCCCGATACTTGAAGAGGAAACAGGCCGTACAAATCCTTTTCCTGACTTTCTCCTTTTTAATGGCGGCTCTTTAACACCTGCCATTATACGCAACCGTATTCGAGATGCAGTTCAAAAGTGGTTTCATGATGTAGCTGGTAAAGAGTGGTCTCCAAGGGAACTTCACAATCCTAAACCGGAATTGGCGGTTGCCGTTGGAGCAGCTAATTATGGTATTGCCAGGACATTTGATGGCATTAAGGTCGGAGCTGGTAGTCCCCGTACTTATTATGTTGAAGTATCACACTCGCAAGGTGAGGAAAAGGGGGATAAATCCAGAAAAGCCGTTTGCCTGGTACCCCGAAGTTCAGAAGAGGGTTTTGACTCACAACTCCGGAAACCTGAGTTCGAAGTACTTACCAATAAACCGGTGGCATTTACCGTTTTCAGCTCCAACACCCGCATAGGTGATAAAATGGGAGACATTGTCATGTTGTCAGAAGAAGAAATAACCCTGCTTCCTCCCATAAATACGGTCCTGAAATATGGTAAGAAAAAGGAAGTCATACCTCTGCCCATACATCTTGAGGTTCGTCTTACAGAAATTGGCACGTTAGAACTCTGGTGCAACTCACAGAAAACCACACATCGATGGCAATTGCAATTTGACGTGCGTTTGGGAGGAACTCCACCCGCACAATCTTCTTTATCTACGGAGACACTAGATAGTGAAACTATTGAACTGGCAATAAAAGAGATTCAAAAAGTCTTCGAAAAAGAGAGAAGTGGAAATCCCGAATCCCTTTTAAAAAACATGACTTCAATCATGGAGCTTGATAAAACCAAATGGTCTATGCCGGTGATTAGAAAAATGGCAGATACATTATTTAAATTCAAGCAGGGCCGTTCCTTTTCTCCTCAACACGAAGCACGCTGGTTAAACCTGCTGGGTTTCTGTCTCAGGCCGGGTTTTGGAGACCCATTAGACGATTGGCGCACTAAAGGGATATGGAAGATATTTCTTGAAGGTTTGAGTTTCAGTGATAAACATCAGTGTCGTACAGAGTGGCGTATCTTATGGAGGCGTGTGGCCGGGGGGTTGAAAGCCGGTCAACAGTTGGAAGTCTATGAGCAGTTGTTTCCTTCTCTTCCGTTGGGCGAAACGAAAAGCAAAAAGAAGAAATATCACAAAACTCCCAAGGGGAAGATGTTAAGTCATGAAGGGCAGGAAATATGGATGGCGTTAGCCAACCTTGAGCGTCTTCCAGTTGATATTAAAGAGACATTAGGTCGTCAACTCCTGGAAAGGTTTAGCGGAGAGAAACTTAATCCAAAAGAGCTCTGGGCGCTCAGTCGACTTGGCGCTCGTATACCATTCCATGGGCCGCTTGACAAAGTTGTTTCAGCACAAGAGGTATCTACATGGCTCAATAAACTTTTATCAAGTAACCCGGAGGCATCCAATGCTCTGGCCCACGCCCTGGTGCAACTGGGCAGAAGTACGGGTGATCGGGGGAGAGACCTGCCTGATAACGATAAAGGCAATATAATAAAATGGCTTGATAACGTACCAAATGGAGACCAATACAAAGAACTGATAAACAACCCTGAAAGTGCGTTAGGAAAAAGCGAGCAGGAGTGGATTTTCGGAGAGGCCTTACCACCCGGTCTCGTAATCTCCTCAGAAGAGTAAACCGTTTTGTTGTTTTACTCTTTTTTCTTGTCAAGTATTTAATGGCAGTTTGTGCTATTGTGTCTGGTATGGCAAGGCAACGGCGAATTGAATTTGAAGGAGCTTACTTTCATGTTTTATCACGAGGAAATGAACGAAGCGATAGTTTCAGTGATAACTATGACCGTATTTTGCCCTGGAAACCTTAGAAAAGATGTCGGACAGGTTTGAGATTGAAGTTTACACATATGTCCTCATGGATAATCATTACCTCTTGTTGCGGGAAACGAATAATCCAAATATTTCAAAAGGCATGCAATGGTTTGGAACTACCTATACACGTCAATTCAATATTAAACACAAGCGAAATTATCATCTTTTTCAAGGGCGCTTCAAAAGCTTTCTCATAGAAAATGATGAATACCTTATGCTCCTCTCCTGCTATATCCATAGAGCAGTTATCCTATTTATGCCGATGATAAGAAATTACCGAAGTGATTGCATGCAAAGTCTATTCTTACTCTTTTAGATACAAAAAACAAGAACCTTGCATATAGGAAAAAGGTACAAATTTATTCAAAAGAATAGACAAAAATATGGGAAGATTTCCGATATGGGTTTTTTTAGGTTCTTAGAAGTTTGTAGATCGTACAAAGTCTAAATTTATCAATCTATCTTTTATGGAGTACCGGTTGGTATAATAACCGGGAAATTGGTAAATCGTTTGGTCTTGGTTATGCCTCCATAAGTCGGCGAGTAACCATTGTGAAATCAATCATTTCCAAAGATGATAAAATCAATAAGAGAATATCAAAGACTAAATCACAGATCAAGGTTTGTCCCCCACATGCTTCCACATTCCGCTCATATGACTGTTGAAAATTTCAACACATATATAAGACGTATTAATAAAACATCTGCCTTGTATAGTAGTGTAATATGTTGTAAACAAGGGGGATAGGAACGGTTCATAGCTAAATTTTGCAATGAATTATGTTGGCATAATGTTTGCTATGTTTTAAGCTTAGTATTTCAAAATGTTAACCTATTTTATATGAAATGAATCTATAGGGGGGGTATACGAAAGTGAAAACAAAAAGTATTATTAATAGCAGATCAGGTTTTACGCTTATCGAAATGATTGGTGTGATTGCAATAATTGCTATACTTGCTGCGTTTATAACACCGAAGGTTTTTGAGGTAATTAACGATTCAAAGGTAACAAGGTTTGCCGGGGAAGTCAATGGTTATAAGAGCGCTGTTACTAATTGGTATAAGGACATAGGAACAATTGCAGCTCTCACTGCTGGGGGAGCGGAAGATACTACTGAAAACAATTTTCATGATGAACTCATAAGCAACAATGGTACGACTACTACTTCTGGTTTATGGGCGAATTGGAATGGCCCATATATCGATAGTGTCGCCAATATTTCTCTAGGAACAGGATTGGATATTCAGACACAGCCAGGCGCTTCGGGCACATCCACACCAGTAGCAACTGATGGTACCTCGTTTGATTTGGATGATGATGGAGCAAACGATATGGAGAATCGACAGGTGGTTGCGATTGAACTTGCTGGAGTGTCAGCTACTGATTGCGTTAAATTGGATGGAATTATAGATAAAGGTCTTACTGCATCGGCTAAAGCAACATCCGGTAAAGTAAAGTACAGTGGTACTACTATGTATATTTATCTTACTTCTCTTTGATTTGTAACATTGCGTAAATTGTCTACATTAATCATTAAGAAAAACCAATGTCAGAAGGCACAATAGAACAAAAAAAACCATTAGGGCAGCGGCTTCTGGAAAACGGGTATATTTCAGAATTACAGCTAAATCTCGCATTAAACGAGAGTAAAAGTAGAGGAATATACCTTGGACAGGCGCTTGAAAACCTGGGTGTCTTATCACAGGAGATTATAACTAATTTCCTGGCAGATGAGTCAGGCTCTGAAGTTATTGATCTAAATAACTATCCAGTAAATCCTGAAGTCATAAGCCTCATTCCATATGAACTGTCAAAACGTTATCAGGTACTACCATTAGAGAAAAATGGAAATGTTATCAAGGCGGCCATGGCTGATACTCTTAACATAAATGCTATAGAAGCCCTGGAATTGGAAACAGGTTTAAGTATTGATGTGGTTACAGCGCCAAAGGATATAATAGCTGAAGCGATAGAGCAATACTATGGTCAGCAAGAGTCTTTCAGTCAGCTCGTAAAAGATATACTCTCTAAGGATGTTGAAGAACTCGATGAAAGCTCTGGCAATATGTTTCCGGTAATCCGTCTTGTTAATCTAGTGATTTCAAATGCCATAAGGACACGTTCAACAGACATCCATTTTGAGCCTGATGAAAAAATAGTCCGAATTCGTCTGAGGATTGATGGTGTTTTGCACCAGGAGGTGCTTTTGCCAAAAAAGTTACAATCTGCAGTTACCGCACGGCTTAAGGTTATGGGTAACTTGAACATTACGGAAACAAGAGTTCCCATGGACGGACGTATTGCCTTCAAGTCAGGTTCAAGAAGTATAGACTTGAGAATGTCTACATTACCTACATCCAACGGAGAAACCGTTGTGTTGAGGGTACTTGACAAAGATAGAATTTCCCTCAATCTTGGTTCTCTGGGATTCTCTCTTGAAGATGAAGAGAGCTTGAATAATATTCTAAAGGCTCCCCATGGCCTGATACTGGTAACAGGACCAACTGGCAGCGGCAAGACAAGCACTCTTTACACATCACTTGGTATTGCCAGTAGCCTTGAGAGAAATATTCTCACGCTTGAGGATCCTATTGAATACGAATTACCAGTAATCAGGCAGACCTCTGTCAACCCGGATGTTGGTATGGATTTTCCCACAGGGCTTCGTGCCATGCTGAGGCAGGACCCGGATGTTATAATGGTAGGTGAAATACGTGATTCCGAGACTGCCGATCTTGCCATTCGGGCTTCTCTAACCGGTCACCTTGTACTGTCCACACTGCATACAAACAGCGCTGCAGCTGCAATTCCAAGGTTGGTGGATATAGGGGTCAAACCTTACCTTGTTTCAGCTTCATTATGTGCCGTAATAGCCCAGAGACTTGTACGACGAATCTGTGAACATTGCAAAACTAAAATAAAAGACATGGAGCCTATGCTGGATACGATAAACATAAAAATGACTGCTGGAACTGAATATCAGTTTTATAAGGGCATTGGATGCAAAGCTTGTGGTAATACCGGGTACCATGGCAGGATTGGCATATATGAAATAATGATTATCGATCATGATTATCATGATCTTATTAATAATGCTGATATTCATGGAATTGAAAAAATCGCTATAAAGAAGGGGATGAAGAAGATGATAGAAGACGGTATTCAAAAGGCATTAAAAGGCTTTACTTCTCTGGATGAAGTTTTAAAAGCAGTTCAGTAATATTTGTTAATAATTGAGGGATTTAAGGATTGAGGGATTGAGAAGAGATGGAGGATCAAAAAATTTTTTCCTCAATCCTTAAATCCCTCAATTATAACCATTATGCCTGATTACAATTACCGTGGAGTTAATCGTACCGGCAAGAGAATAAAGGGTATTATGTCTGCCCCTGATGTGATAGCCCTGGAATCAGAGCTTGCTAAATCAGGGAGTGTGCTTATAGAAGCGAAAGTAAATGCCGAAGTAGAATCGGGTGATTGTAATATTTCTTTTTTCAGCCGTGGTCCAAAAGATAGAGAAATAATAGATTTTTTCATTACATTGAAAAGTATGTTGAAGGCGGGTGTTACCTTACTTGATGCACTCAAGGGAGTGAAAGAAGAGGTCGTGTCACCTGTTTTCAATAATGTTGTCGGTGATATGATTACCACAATTGAGGAAGGTGGTCAATTTACTGACGCATTAGCTAAGCATCCAAAAGTTTTCTCTCGTCATATTCTAGGGGTCATAAGGGCAGGCGAAACCGGAGGAAAACTGGAGGAGATTTTCGAAGAGTTAGTCAAATATCTGGAATGGCAGGTATCTCTGAAGGCTAACATAAAACAGGCAACTATATATCCGGTTACTGTTTTAATCGCACTGACAATCCTAATACTTATTCTTTTTACGTTTGTAGTCCCTAAGTTTTCAGAGTTGCTGACAAGTCTCAATATACCTTTGCCATTACCTACCAGAATGGTTATGGCAATTAGTGCTTTTTTTGTTTCTTCATGGTGGGCCTTATTGTGTGTTGTGGTTATAATGGGAGTGTCTGTCAGATATATGAGGCGTTATTGTGATTGGTTCGCGTATGCTTTTGATACATTTAAATTAAAACTCATGATTTTTGGAGAACTGAACAGAATGCTTACCGTATCCAAATTTGCGTATAATTTCTCGACTCTGTTTGAGGCCGGTGTCCCTGTCATCCAGAGCCTTGATCTATGTAGACAGCTTGTAGGGAACAAGGTCATGGAAAATGCCCTGGAAGAGGCGAAGGATGGCATTGAAGCAGGAATGCAATTAAATGAATGTTTAAGAAAACACGAAATAATTCCTAAAAAAACGTTATTAATGATAACGGTAGGTGAGACATCCGGAGACCTTGGCGGAGCACTTGGTAATGTTGCAGCCTATTATACCGAAGAAGTTCCAAGGAGGATTAAAAAAGTATTCAGTATTATGGAACCATTAGTAATGCTTACACTTATCTGTGTTGTTGGCTTTACAGCAGCTGCGGTATTTCTTCCTATACTTAGCATGTTTGGAGCAATGTAGTAAATGAATAAAAACAATTTACAGTGTCGTGAACAGGCATTTACTCTAATAGAAATGATTGGAGTTTTGGCAATTATAGCAATATTAGCTGCCGTAATCGCTCCAAATGTTATCAAGCAGATGCAGTCTGTCAGTCAGGATGTTGAAGAGAAGACCCTGGATCTCCTGGCGGATGGGTTGATTAATTATGTTTTGGAGAATAGGATTATACCACAGTCCGGCGAAGGTACAGGCGCCTGGTCTAGCAATATTGCCACTCAGATGGATTTGCCCACAAATAAGATCTATCAAAATGACCTAGGCAATAGTCGGCGTTATTGGTTCGATCCTGCCACGGACCTGAACGGCCTTTCGGACAACAGCGCTTCGTATAATCAGAACACGGTTTCAGCCACCAATATTTCCGGTAATGCCACAACTATGTCAGTGTCAGCACCGACTAGTCCCAGGGCAATGATTATTTCTGACTTATCGGTTGGAGCAACGAACAATATACTTGTTGCCAGTGTCGGGCATACTGCCTCAAACTTTGCGGCAGTCTGGGACCAGACTGGTACTTTGACGGAGAGCAGCACACTGAAAATTAAAAGGATTAATTTTTCCCAGATGTTCGAAACAGTATCACTGGAGTCCAGCAATGGAAGTTACTTTGCAAGGAAATCATATTCAAGCCCAAGTTCATCGTCACCAATAGTTGACTTTCCTGTGCTGAGCATTGAGAAAAATTCACATATTTTTGCTGTCCATTATAGTACGGGTGGCTTCGAACCAACTAACGCTTCGGGTGGTTCAGCAACATTAGATATAGGTTACACATCCGGGGGGGACGAGTTTATTTCTGCGGCAAGTGTGATATCTGGCGCAACTTCTGGACCAAACTCTGTTGTCTATACATCAACGAGTGATATAAGTATTGGCACAGAGTTGACTATTTCTGGTTCAGGTGTTTCTAATGCCAATTCAGGTTATGTTGATGTAATGATTGAATATAACGGTGAGCCTCAGTATAGGCTTGAAGGTCAGGTGGCTCCTACCACTATAAGTATCAGCTCAGCGGGTACGCCTGAAATTATAAGCTTCAATGTTATCAATGGAACAAGTCTTTTTCTTTATGATCAATCGTGGACTGCAGGAAGCCCTACCGGTGATTTGCTGCATTCCATTGTCATCAAGGAATCAGAGAATTTTGCTTACATACCGGGGCCCCCAACGTTATGGGGCCGGTAGGGGCTTGGTTTATTAATTTTTTAAAAAATTTTGCTAAAAATGAAGAAAAATATATTAAGCATAACTATCTTTCAAGGTTGGATAAGGGTACTCAAAATAGACAAATCTGGTAAAGAGAATACCTGGTCTACCCAAAATAAGGTTTGTAATATTGATGAAATAAGAGATACATTAAAAGAGGCAGTAAATTCTACTGGTTCCAAAGGATGCTTCGCGAACATTATTCTGGATCATGACCAATTAAGACATAAAGCCATCGATATACCTCCAATGAATTCCAAGGACACTCATGATTATATAGCACGGAAAGTGGATCAGATTAAAGAGTTTGATGGAGAAGCCGCTTTCAGTTATAAAAAAACATCCAGAAAAAACAAAGAGCATGTTTCAATAAATTTTATTCCTTTGTCCTTCATTGATGACCTCAAAAAAGCGTGTGCTGATGCTGGTGTGTTTCTTATGCTGGTAATACCATTCTTAAGGGTGAGGGAGCAGCAATTCCGTGAATTGTCAATCGGTAAAGACGAAGTGGCAGCCATTGTAGTGAGCATGTATGATAAAGTGTCTCTTCTTATAGGTAAAAACGACGGGGCGATATTTTCAGATAGACACCTGAAAGTTAATTTATATAACCCTGATGATGTGGAAAGAGTATCGAAAGAAGTACAACGCTCTATACTTTACAATAAGCAACAGTTTGGCGAAAGAGTTGTACAGGTTGTGTTATCGGAACATTTTGAAAAAAATGTGTATCAGTGCTTTACCAAGAACCTGGATATTCCAATTGGGTGGTTACCACCAAAGCCCAGCCGCTTTTACTGGAACCACGAACTTCTAAATATTTCCTTTAACGATGAAGGTAACCTGCTCATCAGAAAGTATCGAGATGAGATAGTAATAAAAAGGTTTACAAAGGCCGCCTTAGTCCTTGCTGTTATTTTATGGTCCATATCTTTTTTTACATTAGTGACCATTGAATACCTGCTGTATAAAGAGAGGAAATTACTCGCAGATATCATGCCTCAAGCAATTGAGTTGAGAAATACCAGAGATAAATTGTTAGATCGTAAGGCAAAAATTAATAGATTTCGTCATGTGGTTAAAAAACTGGAGGAAGAACGTACTCCTCCGGTGCCTGGATGGTTTCTGGGTTATCTCTGTAATGAAGTGCCAGATGAGCTGATCCTTACAAGCACCCAGATCTTGCGTAAGGATTCTGTTTGGGAAGTAGTAATTGATGGCTTTTCAAATGAAGGGAATAGGGTAATGATGAATAACCTTAAAGAGTTTTGTGATAATCTCCAGAATGGCCCATTTAAAATGAGTGATAATAAAAATTGGTATAAAGAGTGGCTTAAACTGCTTAAAATAGGTTCTGTCAGTGATAGTGGAGTAAGCAGATTTTCTATTGACGGGGTTATTAGATGAAGATTAAAGTTGGTTATTTCTGGTCGTTGTGGCAGAGAAACCCATGGTACAGGGTGTACTTCTTCCTGTTTTTTTTAATGCCTGTACCGATATTGATTCTTTTTGTTTCGCTGTATCATAGGCTGCCGCGTATAACTGAGGCTACTGATGAAATTATTCAATCAGTACAGCTCAGATATGAGGTAGAAAGAGAAAAGGTTGACACTTCAGATAAAGAGATGAAGATTGCAATGAATAATTGGAAGAACACCAGAAAGAGAATTCCTGATAGTTATGACGCTGTATCAGACTTGATAATTGATTTAAACAGATTTGCATCTTCCAGAGGTTTTGACATGAGCTATACTATGGGTGAATTGGTACCAGATGTTAGCGGGGAGATTGCCCTTTCTCTCTTGCCAATAAATCTGAAACTGAAAGTCAAGGGGATTAATACAAACCAACACGCGCCTGTTTCTGTTGGATTAGTCCAGTTTGTTGAGTTGCTCCATGGTATAGTTGAGAGCTATTTTGGAGTAGACTTGTCAAAAGTAGTTGTCAAAGGAATGGGAGAAGGCATTAGAACAATGGATGTGAGCATTAATTTATGGGTTGGTTTTGGGAACGAATTGCAAGGTATTAACGAGGTGTAAGTACACTACTGGTCCAAGAGAAAGCAGGTTGTTATTGGGGGCATCGTAATGAAGCTTTTAAAGAATAAATTTTTTGTAGTCATTCTGGTTATTTCGGCAGTTGGAATAGTTGCTAATAATATATTATTGCCGCTTTTCCCTTCTGCTCGCTATTCATCACAAACAGAGAGCGGTGAAGAGGCGGAAAAGCTGAAGGAACAAATATTTCACCAGATTGAATTCATAGAAAAGAAACCTGATCCGGTTGCAGACTTTAACAATATAGACTGGGCACATGGCTACTTAAGGGACCCGTTTGTGAAGAAGACTATGATGGACGTGGAGACAGTGAGTGATACACCGGTTGCGTTGGTTGTACAAAATTCACAGATACAGGATATTCTGTTTGCCGTAGTACATGACTCCGGTAAGGCACTTGCGGTAATAAATGACGTTATAGTAGGTGAAGGGGATTATTATGATGACTATAAGGTTGTCAAAATAGGTTTGGACTCGGTTAAGCTGGAAGGGCCGGATGGGAATAAAATGCTGGAGTTTTGATTTTAAAGTTTAAAATGGTGAGGATAAACGTATGAATTGTCATGGAAAAATAAATTCTGGAATCAAAGTCCACTATATTTTTACATATAGGCATCTTCAAAAGATTGTTGTTGCCATCGTTGTCGTTGTTGCTCTGCAAGGGTGCATTAGTCAAAACAAGAAGCAGACAATAGCAAAAACCCAACCATTAAAGCTGGATATTGACAAAAAATTGCCTTATATTCAAGACAATAAAGAACATAAAATAAAACTTGATGTGAACAACAGGATGCTTTTAACTCTTGATAAAGCTAACACTGAAGGGCCGGAACCATTATACAGATTTCGGGCGGTGAACATGCCTATTGTTAAGGCGTTGGACCTTTTTGCACATAATTATGACTTAAATCTGATTACTAGCCCTGATGTTACAGGGGTGGTGACGGTAGACTTCAAGGACCTTCCGTTTGAAAAATCAATGGATGTGATCCTGGATGCCTACGGATATTATTGGTTAAGGGACGGACCACTGATTCGGGTTTATAAATATGAAACAGAAATATTTGTAATCGATTATTTGAGACTGATTCGTGAAGGCAGTGGTTCAAGTCTTGCAAAGGTAGAAAGCTCAACCGGAGGTATGTCAGGAGGTATATCGATAAAACAGGGTGATACAATAGATTTCTGGAAGGACCTTGAAGAGCAGTTAGGTAATATGCTCTCTGATGAAGGTCGTTTGATAATAAATCATATGTCAGGGACGATTCAAATAACAGATTTCCACAAGAATATAATACTGGCAAAACAATTTATAAATACTATAACAAAGAGCATCAATCGACAGGTAGAAATAAATGTTAGGATATTGGAAGTATCGCTTAACGATGATTTCAGTCTTGGTATAAACTGGGACCTGGTCTTAAAACAAACTTCTGCTCTGTTTACCGCATCTGCCTCCACAATCATAACTACACCTGTTGGTGTATCAAACACTAAGCTAAAAACTTTTTCCTTTGGCTCTGATTCCAATAGTTTCGACCCTGTAATTGAAGCGCTTAGCGAACAAGGTAAACTTAAGGTAATATCAAAACCTTCTATTCGAGTTATGAACAACCAACCGGCGCTTATTAAGGTGGGTACTGACATACCCTTTTTCAATCAAACTACTACGGTTGGAACAGCAGGGGCCGGCAATACAATTACAGAAGAAATTCGATTTGTAACTGAAGGCCTTGTATTGTCGGTTACACCACAAATATCTGAAGACAATCTGATATTACTGGATGTTACACCCATAATCAGCCGTCTGGAAACTACGTCAGTCTCTCCGCTGGGTTCTACTGCTCCAGTGATGAATGTCAAACAGTCATCCACTGTTGTACGGTTAATGGATGGAGAGATGGTAACAATTGGAGGTCTTATCCAGGATGAGAATTTTAATACCAGGCGTAAAGTTCCGGTATTAGGTGATATTCCACTTGTGGGAAATGTGTTTAAGGGGTCTTATACTGTAGAAGGAAAAAATGAACTTGTAATATTCATAACACCCAAGATTATTAAAGGTATATAAAATGAATGACATTGCTTATCTATATAAAAAATTCGGTTTTAATGAGCCTCCATTCAACCAGACACCTGATACTCGTTTTCTGTTTAAGAGCAGTCAGCATATGGCAGCGCTTAATCACTTGAAATACGCGTTGTTAATGGATGGATTTACATTGCTCACCGGGACTCCGGGCATTGGAAAAACACTCCTCTGTAGACAAATACTGAGAGATACTGATAAAGATGTTCAGACAGTATATATTTACAACACATATTTCAGTATGCTTGACCTTTTTAAGCTGATTTATCACGACATAACAGGCGAGCAGTTAAAAAGCGAATCTCACAGTGAGTGTTTCAACAGGATAAATCAACTGCTTCTGTTACTGGCAGCAAAAGGAAAAAAAGTAGTAGTAATAATTGATGAAGCACAGGGCATGACTACTGAAACGCTGGAAGGGTTAAGACTGTTATCTAACCTTGAAACGGAGAAGAAAAAATTACTTTCATTTATTTTGATAGGACAGCCGGAATTGGAGTCACGTCTGGCCGAACATAATTTACGTCAGTTAGATCAAAGAATAAGTGTAAGGTACGTTTTAAAACCTTTCAAGCTATCTGAAACAAGAGAATATGTTGGCCACAGAATGCATCTGTCAACAAGCGGTGTTGTTAATGATAAAACTTACCAATTTTCTGCATTTGCTATTTGCCTTGTTCATTGGTTCAGTCGTGGGGTTCCAAGAAGAATAAATCAAATATGTGGCCGTGCCTTACTGGCATCATTCAATACCGGTAAAAAGAAAATTGGAATTTTGACTCTTTTGCTCGCGGCAAGGGAAATAATAGGTAGAAGGAATTCAATACGTTATCAACATGCTCGTCATCAGTTATTTGTCATGACAGCAACTATTTTAACTATATTCGGGTTTGCAATGTATAGTGGATTAGGCTTGTATCAGGACAAACTAGATAAAAAGAAAGATGCTTTATCCTTTTCATTTGAAAGACACGGACCAGAGAATGATTCAAATATAAGCGAAAATAAGAGCTGTAAAAAGAAGATTGTCGTGTCACATAAGCTGAAAGAATCTAACGTATTTAGTAACGCGTACTATGTTAATCAAATCATATCATATCACAATCGGGGGCAGGAGTTTTTAAAGACTTATTGATTAATTTTCAATCAAACTGAAAAATGAGCATAATAGAGGAAACTTTAAGGAACCTTCAGGAAGAAGATGTCCATCAGGATATCCCAGGCGCTCAGTCAGAAAGAAAGAAGGCACCAACGGAGATTAAGCCCGTTCGTAGCAGGAAATTTGTTGTGATATCAATTTATTTAACTCTTTTTGGCCTGGGAGCGTATTATGGATTAGATAGATATCAGGAAAGTATTAATAAGAAGAGAGAAAAACTTAATTATAATGCAGGTTCTCTGGATTTATCAACAACCCATATAAATGTTTCCCCAGAAAGTATTACTTCACATGAAAATAGAAAAGCTGATATTTTGAGTAACGTAACTCAAGTTACTTCTGTTGATGATATGCGGAATGAATGGCCGGACCAAAAAAAACCGTAATTGAGCAGAAAACAAGAGAAACCAGTATGCTGAATAACCTAAATACTGAACAGACAACAGGACCTCCTTTGTCTGAAGATCAAGGTCTCGAATCATTACAAAATGATGTTTCCAATAATAATTTTTTGCCTAACACGACTGTAGGGGCAGTTGTGTCGCATATAGATACTGATGCATCTGTTGTCTCTCAAGAAACTAAACCCAAACAGGAGTTAAATACGGAAGCACACCCAGTCACTGTTAATCAATCTGATAATAAACAATCACCTTCTGAGTCAGTAGTAGATTTGACACAATCAGTAGAGAAACTACCTTTTTCGTTATTGGAAGAAAACATATTTGGAAAACAGCTTAAACAGGCCAGACATTTGATAAATATTGGATCTTATAACGACGCAATAAATATCCTGAATCCGATCATAGACCGCCATCAAGAGACATGGGACACATATCTCTTGATGGGGGCCGCATACCTTGGCCTGGGAGAACTGGACTACGCGGAGAAATACTCGGAAATGGGACTGGCGATGAACGGGAAAGTCCCTCAGTTATGGCTTCAGTGTGCGATAGTTGAGCAGCAGAGAGGCAGACACGAGGCCGCTTTGCGTATTTTGAATGAAGCGGAAAAGCTTGCCCCTGACATACCGGAGGTGCAGCTTAACATTGGTTATTCCTATGATGCAATTGGTAATCGAAGACTTTCTGAGAAGGGATATAATTCCTTCCTTAAGCTTACAGAGGGAAATCCTGCATATATGATGATTCGGTATAAAGTGTTGGAAAGACTGCGTTATCTGAAATAGAAAATGTTGAAAAGCAGAATAAATTTTACAAGATTAGTTCTTCCCTTTTTCATCATCCCGGTATGGATATTAACAGGAGGGCTTGGTTTTCTACCTGAAATACAAGAGGTGCAGGCAATTACTGTTGGAACGCCTTCAACTGATACATGTGATTGTAGTCAACTGACTATATCTTCTCACAATATTTCTGGCACTGACCCTATGATTCTGGTAGGGATCTCACTTGATGATGGAGACGTAAATAAGACAGTTAATACCGTTACCTATAATGGAACAAATCTTACACGGCTGGTTAAAATTCAAGGAGAATGGCACGGATCAACAAATGCTTCGGAAATATGGTATCTAAATCCATCATTAAATCCTACAGATGGTAATTATGATGTTGTGATTACGATTGATAACGGTGACACAAATGAGATAACTGCTGGCGTTATTACCTTTACTGATGTTGACCAGACCACTCCGATTGACACTAGCACCGTCCAGAGCAATGGAGGCAAGTCCAAAGACGACATATTAACAGTCATCAGTGCCGAAGATGATCTGGTTATGAATATTGCGACGACAGCAACTTTATCTCTGACGCCAGATGCTAGCCAGGCCGAAATGTGGAATTTAGAAGTTGGTGGAAGTGGTGTGACTGGACATTTCGGCGGAGCAAGTACAAAATCTGGAGCAGCTTCTGTATCTATGAAATATACATTTAAAAACGCGAGTAGTGAATTTTCTCATGCCGCATTTAATATTAATGCGGCTGGAGCTGCCGCTTCCTCTTTCACCCCGCCCCCTCCCCCTCATCCTCCATTTCAGGGGTCTATTATACAAAAATCGAGGAATACAAGGTAGAAACTACAATCCAGGTGGTAATATTCCTGTTTTTTTGTAGATAAAGAAGGGAGATTAAGGCCCAGACGTAAAAAAAGCAGTTGACAAACGCCAGGTCTGTCATTTCCTCAAACATTAAACACATATCAAACGTAATATATGTTGCAAACTGAATCAGCTTGACTATAGGTTCGGAATTGTCAGAGTTGAGGTTTCGGATGAATAGTTTAATTGTCTGATTTCTTTATCTAGTCCTCCATCTTCCATAAATCGTTTGACACGGATGATTGATGGCACTGTCACTGTAGGGCCAAATGCCGTAATGGCATGGAAGCGGGAAGGTTATGGCAGGTTCAATATAAACCTTCGAGATATCCGGGAGATGGTGACCTTTAGCGGGTTCTGGCGAGTAATTAAATCTAATATCGAAACCGGACTAATAGAAACCAAAAACTCCCTCTGGAAGCCGGGTTACCTCCAGCTGGTACAGAAATACTGCCCGTAACTGCAATTATCGGATCTGAAATCATATCCTCCCGGTATTCGTGCTCAGGCAGTAATGAAGGAAGGTTCGCTGGTCCATGACTTCCTTTTTGCCGAAAGTCCCTGGAGTCTGCATGTATGCAACGTACCCTCTCCAGCGGCTACGTCAGCGATACCGATTGGTAGTTATATATGTGATAAGGTTATGGAGTGGAATGCTTAATGGAGTTATCATGCAAGTGATAATATTAAAATATAAAATCAGTTACCGTTAATAAAAAAGGGGATAAGAACTTCAGTGGTCCTTATCCCCTTTTTCAATGTAAGTATCCTACTTCTTTGCATATGCCTGTAGATATCTGATTATGGATGACCTCTCTTTTTCTGAAAATACTGGCATTTTTCCATCTAGAACGACAATTAATTGTTCCCAATCCTCTGCTTCCATTTCATCCTGTTTAGGGGGTAAGTGGCACTTTCCACACCTCAGTTTAAAAATCTTAAAACCCTTTTTTGATTCAGTTCTCATGTAAGAGAGTATCGCCTCCTTTTCCTCAGTTTTAATAACAGGCATTTGAGAACCTTCCATAACAGCAATCTTATCCTTCCAATGGTTAAAATTGAGCCTGGAAGGGTGTGGGATAGTATGACAGGAACTGCATCTTTCAATATAGACTTGCGCGTCTTCAGATTGCTCTTCCGGTAGTCTCTGCACAGTCACACAACCGCCAAAAAAGAGGGCCAGCGTCAGCGGTATCAGCAATGCTAAAATATGATAGTTCTTTCTGTACATTTTAATTCTCCTTTTTTTGTAATTTATGTTATGCCAACAGGGCCCAAAGGCACTAAGAAAATCATTTGAAACAACATTTCAAATTTTGGTATTATTCATGAATCTTCAAGTCTTTATTTTTTTTTCAGTTTTCACCTTTCAAGTTAGAGTTCTCTATTTCCTTTCATTAAAAACCCAGAAAATCCAACCCCTTACCTGACTTTTTAGAACGTCTGCTTTTGTGCAGAGGAACTTCGATGTAATAAGTAACTGATGCCGTGAAGTCTCTTTCCAATTGTGTTCCGTGCAGATTTTGAAAAAGAGGGATAGAGAATTGTGCGTTCAGTATGTGGTTATGAAATGGTTGCCATTGTACACCTGCAGTCAGATCTATAGTACTACCACCGTAATTGTCAGGGTCAAAGAGGTTACTCATAAATGGCATTTTAGGATTACCCCTCATATGGCCGTTTCCATCCTGCTCAATTTCGCGAGCTTCTCCCTCAATATCACCTGCATATTTTCCTTTAATCTGCAGTTCACCAACTAAATTGTGACGTGCCTGATACATCGCGTAGAGGTCTGCACGATATTCATCTCCAAGATTGTAACTCTTGTAGTTTTGATAGGCCCGCGCCAGATAGTTTACGTTAACTCCCCACCAGAATGGTGCGTGGGAGCCTTCATAGAGTACCCCTATAAAAGGATCAAAGGTACCAGAACCCAACTGCATACTGTAGGGAAGGATTTGTCCTCTTTCATCCTGATCAATAGAACCTGTCGGGAGACTTACTCCCAGCAATAAAGACACCTGATTTGTGGGGATCAGATAGTCATCCGCATAGAGTAATGTCTTGGTCATAAGCATTGTATCTCCGGCACCCTGTGAATACATGCTGGACCTTCTCCCATCTCGTCTGACCATTTCCATATCCTTATTCACATACATACCCATTATGCCGGCAAAAAAGCGATCAGAAAAGGCGTATCCTACTGAAACGTTACTCATATACATATCCATCTTTCTTGGAGTCATCATGTATTGTCTCAGGGTGTCTTTTGTGCTGCGATTACTGGTACCTCTCCTCATTCCTACCATTCTTCCATAGCTGAGATTTACCTTGATCCTGAATTCGTGTGGTTCGGGGGTTCCTCCACCGGGGATATTCAAAGGCATATTACCACCGCATTTACCACAGCAGAGCCCCAGAAATAGCTGATAACTTAAATTTTCAGGACGGCTGAGTCCCTCTGAAATATCACTATACTTCTTTTCCTCATTGCCTGACTCATTTGATGCCAGCCTGATAATCTGCTTACTTTCATGTTGATCTTCATACTTTAATAAATCATTCAGTTTAGCCAGACAAACATTTGGCAGAAGTGCCAAAATGAAAATCCAGAGAAAAAAATGCAGAATAAATTTGTTTTTGTTATAAAATGATGACATACCGCTTCTCCTTACCACCATCTATCAGAATATTTTCAGACCTTTCTCCAGGAGCAGTAGTTTCGTGTTCAAATAGGGGAAAAAATTGTTTTGCCCCTCTTCTTTTGCGGTATTTAACTGTCTGCAGATTAGAAAACAGACGTATACCCGAAACGGTTCCACAGCCACATTCCGAAAAGATGGATTACGTTAAAAATGTAGTTTCTTAAATTATTATGTGAGATTAGTAAGGAGTTGTAATCTTGGAGGTTTATAGGGTGGTTTGTTCAGTACATATCTGAGTTGAAGTGTTGCTGTTTCTGCCGAAGTGGTAACAGGCAGGTAATTAAGAAAATCAGAGTGTGAGAAAAAATAATTTATATTTTGTGTAGCAAAGATGTCTTCAGAACTACTGCCGCAGGAAGTAATAGAGACGGGGTACTTACCAGCATGATCAGGCTCAGGAGAACCATTATCACAACCACAACTCTGGCACGACATTGCTTTATGTCCACAGCAACATAAATCTGCATGTGAAATCCGTTTGTTCTCAACAGCTTCTTTGCTGTTAATATAACCATAAGGTATAAATCCGGGAGCAAGCAGTGAGATAATTGCCAGAATAATAATCTTCTTTTTGTACATTATCATGTATTAAAAAATAGTACTAGATTTTATTTTTCGTATTCTCTTAATCAGTAATCAATACATATTAACCTTGATTTAATAATTTGTCAAAGATAAGAAAAGTATTTTTCTATAATTGTCAGGGTGACAGGAATCTGAATACTTCTTTCATGGAAATGTCATATTCCCGCAGACTGCCTGCCCGAATAGGTACAGGCGGGCTGGAATGACAGTGGGAGATTAGGTTATTTGATTTTGTCGAGGGTGACTCAAATTAATTCTCAGTTTCTAAAGAACCTTATCGGTAACGTTAAACACAAGATGAAAAAAAGTGTTACAACTATGCAGGGTGATGTCGGAAGATCAAAATAGAATGAGATATAGAATCCTGCTAAAGCAGATATTACACTGGTCGTTATTGCTATGATAAATACATTTTTCATCCTGTTTGCCAGGAGCAGTCCGTTTACTGCCGGCATTATCAGGAATGTCGTGATAAGGAGATTGCCGGAAGTCCTTATGCCTATAGAAATGGCAGCCCCAATTGTGAGATAAAGCATAAGTTCCCAGGACCTAATCCCGATTTTCCCATTGCTTAATAACACATCTGTGCCAAAAAAAACTTGACAATAAATAAACTCAACGTACTATTGATCAGTTATGAATCTTTTACTGTTAAAAAAGAATCTCAAAAAAATTTCTATCACTGTTATAGTTCCGTATATTATCCTGTGTTTAACGGCAGGAGGCCTTCACTCATTTGACACGAGGGCATTTCATGGGCACTGTAGCAAGAACGATAGCACAAAAAACGAAAATAGTAATAATCATGTTCACCATAATCAGAATAGCGAAGGAACAGCTTCTTTCTGTTTTAGTGACCATAGTGCTGACAAGTGCGGACTATGTAAATGGCTTAAGAGTACATCGAAAAGAGTCCAATTTGTACAGCATAGTTATTCTCTTTTCCAGATCAGCAGCAAAGTCTGCCTAATTGATCACACCATACATTATTTTTTGAAAACACGTACAAACTCTCCACGTAGTCCACCATTTTTCATTTCGTAGTTCACATATAACATCTTTTCATAGGTTTTTTAGAATAATACCGAGACATCGCATAATTAATTGGACTGAACCAATATAGTCCAATGTAGTCCGCGAATCCCTGTGTATTGGAATTATACTTTTTAAAATGAGTAAGTTCAGTCTTTAAACAAAGATTACTGTTGTTATCCTTCCCTAACTGGTGGTATGTAGGGCAGCATCATAAAATTTTCTCTACAATTTTAAATAAATATGCGTACAAATAGAAAAATATTTGTTATTCTGTGTCTTTATCTTTCTCAAATATTTTTTGTTCCTGTAATTCATTGTTTGAGTGAAGGGAGTGAAAGAGATTGTGCGGATTGTTTAACCGGTACTCAGTTAAATTCTCATTGTAATAATACACAAAGTCCATGCGATAATCCAGCGCACCACCACCATAATGGCCACAGACATGACCCGGCCCATTGTGTTTTTTGTAAATCATTCATCAAGGACATTGAGTATATACCTGATTACTATGGAATAACTTTTGATTGTTTCATTTTAGTATCGAATAATACTCCCCATCAATCTTCTACGCTCTTACGTAGAATTCCTATTCGTGGTCCACCTCTAAAGAACTTCCTTATATAATCTTTCAATGACAAGAAATCTTTATCTATGGCATCTAGCTTGAGTTCAGATGAACACACTATGTGCAATTAGGAGAAGTACAAATTGTTGTTGCAGGTATAAACATTCAAGTCTCAATATTAGGAATTTAAAATAAAATTGATAAATATTTTAAGGAGGTTTGTTGTGGCGAAGATTTTTTTTCTCATAATTTCCTGTTTTTTCTGTCTATTCAATCCTATCTCTTTTGCTAATAATGACGTAACTATGGATAAAATAGCGTCAGAACTTCAGCAATTAAAGAGTGCCTTTCAGGAGATGGAAGAAAATTACAAGGCAAAGATTGACAAGCTGGAAGCACGACTGGAAAAACAACAACCGGAAAAGGATTACGGTGCAAGGATTCAGAAGGTTGAAGATGACTACCAGGTAAGAATCCGTTCTCTAGAGGAATTGCTTGGAGAACAGAGGGCAGAAATTGAACAAGATTACGATTTTAAGATTGATACGCTTGAAGAACTACTGGATATGGAAAGATCTCGTTCGCAGGAGGAGTATGCCAGGATGGCACAAAGAACGAAGTTGCAACAGAGGCCATTTTTTTATGGAACAAAGGGTTCGTTTATGAATCCAGATGTCAGTATCATTGGAGATACCCTTTATCATTTCAGTGATTCAAAGTTTGGCGTGGGTGAGATGCCGGATGAGGATATGTTCTTCAGAGAGGTAGAATTAGCGGTACAGGGTTATATTTATCCCGGTGTAAGAGCGGAGTTCTTCCCTGTCTGGCATGTTGAAGAAGGTGTAGTTGAGATTGAAGAGGCATTTGGAAACTTTTTGACACTGCCTTTTAATTCAAACCTGCTGGTCGGAAGGCACAGGATCAGGTTCGGTCTGGTAAATCCTATACATCAGCATCATAGAGATTATGTAGATGTTCCTCTGGCAGTACAAAATATTATGGGAGCAGAAGGTTACATTGATGATGGTTTTAATTTTTCAGTTATGGCCCCAAAAATTCCTTTTCCTGTAGAGCTTGGATTTGGAATTTTTGACGGTAATAAATCCCTGGGTGAACATCATGATGAAGAACACGAAGAAGAGGAAGAGAGCAGGACATTCAATTTATTTGAAAGTACACCAGTTACATTCAGGGATCATGTATTCCTTGCCAAGATCAATACAAACCTGCTTCTATTGCCAAATCTTGATATCTCTACCGGGTATCATGTCATGTGGGATGATAATGGTGCCGGGAACACAGCAATTCATAACGGACAGTTTTCGTTAAGATATCGGGTCCCCAACAGTTGGTCTAAACTCCTCTGGCAGAATGAGATTTATGTGACAGATGTAGACAGCAGGGAGATAGAGGATGAAGATGATATAGATAACCGGAATGTTTCGAGCAAAGGTTTTTATTCCTTGCTAAAATATACCCACAACAGATTTCTTGATTTCGGATTTCGCTATGACTGGTCTGAGCTTGGTAATAGGGATGATGCCCATCTCTGGGCGTTAAATCCTATAGTAACATGGCATTTAACTGAGTCCAGCTATGTTAGGGCACAGTATCGTTATGGAGAATTAGGGGTAAAAGGAACTTCCGGTAGTAATGAGAACAGCGCAAATGAATTTTTTCTCCAGTTTGTGTGGGGGCTGGGACCTCACTCTCACGGTATCAGTCAATAAGGTTTCCTCTTGTACAGAATTATTTTTGTATAATTTATAGAAACAGTATTCTTTAATTCAAAAGGAGTTTATCATGTTGAAAAATAGATTTGTACTATATTTTGTCCTTTCAATTATGTTTGTCTTTCCATTTATGAAGAACGCGCATGCGGACAAAAAGCTCAAAGTTGTTGCTACCCTTGAATTTCTGGCGGATTGGGCAAAGGAAATCGGACAGGAACATGTGGATGTTGATTTTGTTCATGACAGCAGATTAGATGTACATTACTTTCAACCAAGACCGGCTCATGTCTTACTTTGTACGAGAGCCGACATGGTTATTATTGGAGGGCTTGATTTAGATGTGTGGATGCAGGCACTACTTGATGCTTCGAGAAATCGCAAAATACAGTATGGCAGAGAGGGGTATGTGGATGCATCCTTTGGGATTACAAAAGTTCTTCAAAAACCTATAGGTCGTGTTGATATGGCAATGGGAGATGTGCATCCTTTCGGTAATCCCCATTATTTCCATAACATGGATAATGTTGGTGTAGTACTTGAAAATATCGTTACGGGACTTTCGAACAATGATCCTGACAATGCTGATATTTATCGAAAGAATAAGGAGAAGTATTGGAATGAAGTTCAGACAACATTTAAGAAGCTCAAGGAATTCATGAAGCCCTTCAGAGGCACAAAGGTAATTACTTACCACCAGAGTTGGGAATATTTTGCAGAAGAGTTTGGTTTAGAAATTCTAGATTATGTTGAGCCAAAACCTGGCCTTCCTGCAACACCTAAACATACCAAAGAATTAATAGAGATCATCAATCAGCATCAGATAAAGATAATTTTGAAGGAACCATATTATCCGAAGAGACCCGTAAAAAAATTGATGAAAAAAACAGGAGTAAAAGTGGTAGAGTTGGTAAATTATCCCGGTGGTCGTAAAAAGGCACGTACCTATCTACAAAATCTTGAGGCAAATATTAATGATCTGATTCAGGCGATAGGGGGTTAACTGCAATCTAACTTTTTTAAAGGGGCAAACTGCTCAGTTCTTCCAACAGACGGGCATTTGTCCCTATATTAACCTTTTTCGCAAGAATGGCCGGTAAAAAACGGCATGTCTCATTATTTGGATTATTCAGGTTGAATTTTGTGTTAATATTCACTAATTTAACACATTCTTTGAGCTAAAATATCTCTCATATGTTATTATATTTGCCATAAATCTATAAAAACACTATTCATTTTATTGGCGGTTCAAATGGGGAAAAAACAGAAAGAAAAGAATAGCTTGAAAACTGCAAACCAGTCTTTGATAAATTTTAAAGGCGTATATCTCGGTTATGGAAAGAAGTGTATCCTGGAAAATCTGAATTTTGATATTCATTCTAATGACTTTCTCGGGATTATAGGACCAAACGGGTCCGGTAAAACAACCCTGCTGAGAGGCATTCTCGGTCTTATAAAACCAGCATCGGGTACTATTACATCTAAGTCTGATCATATTAGATTTGGTTATGTCATTCAACGTCAGTTTGTAGATGAAGTATTTCCACTTACTGCAAGAGAGATTGTTTCCATGGGGAGATATAGAAAAATAAGGCTGGGAAGCAGGCTTAGTAAAGTGGATTGGGAGTATGTTAACCATGCATTAGAGATAGCAGGGGTTAATTCCATTGCTCATCAAACATATCGTAGCCTATCCGGTGGGCAGAAACAGCGTGTTCTTATTGCCCGTGCGCTTGCAAGCGAGGCAAATATTTTAATACTGGATGAGCCTACTAACGATATGGATATTAAGGGTGAAACTCAAATCATGGAATTAATTAAAAAGATTCATTCTGAGCAAAATGTAACCGTAGTAATCGTCAGTCATCTTTTACACAACATTATCAACTATGTGAAGAGACTTGCTTTTATAACAAAGGATAAATTTTATATTCATCCAATTCAAGAAGCTATTAAGAACAAATATCTTTCAGAAGTTTTTGATAGCCATGTCAAGGTGGGTGAGGTATCAGGAAAAAAGGTGGTTATCTCTAATGGATTTACTGACTGAAATTTTTAGTGAACGATTTATTCAGGTAGGATTAGCTGCAAGTATTATTTTGGGCGGTATATGTGCATACCTCGGGGTATACCTGATCTTGAAAAGGATTGTTTTCGTAGGCGCTGCTCTTTCACAGATAGCTGCCGTTGGTGTGGTAATAGGGCATATGATTGGACATAAAATAGGCCTTAATTTTGAGGCATTGGCATTTCTTTTTTCTATACTGGGAGTGTTATTTTTCTGGCTTCCTGTTTCCGGCGGTTCTATCACAAGAGAGAGTCTGATTGGGTTTTCCTACATCTTTGCTTCCGCCCTTTCTATCCTTATCATTGCGAAAGATCCTCTTGCTGAAGTAGAAAATCTGGATCTGTTTTCAGGCAATATTCTTTTTGTAAGCGATTTTGATCTGCTGTTAATCTCTATTATCTCAGGAATTATTTTTATCATTCACATGATTTTCCGAAAAGAGTTCATCTTTGTCTCTTTTGATCAAACCACGGCACAGACTTTAAATATCCCCGCGCGTTTCTATGATTTCCTCATTTATTTTACATTGGGAATTGCTATTTCAGTGGGTATTCGATCTGCAGGCATGCTCTTCATTTTCTCATCACTTGTCATTCCAGCAATGACTGGCTTGATTCTCTTTCAACGGTTGAAGTGGATTTTTCTTGCTTCTGTCTTATCTATATGGTTTTCATCTATTATTGGTATAGTAGTTTCATATTGGTTTGATTTCCCAACCGGGCCAGCCATTTCTGTTACTAATGCATTAATTCTCCTTATCTGTCTCTGTATCAAACGATTCCTGTTCAGGAGTACCTGATAGTGTCTGGCCAAAAAGTTTAATTTGAAAAACATGATTTTCAAAAATAGGGAGCGAGTTTTAAATCTTTATTTTGTTCTTAAAAGTATGGATTAATCAAATGAATTAACAGAAAAACTTGATCGGTATT
>NZ_BAOS01000039.1 GCF_002443295.1 Candidatus Scalindua japonica
AACCTTGCCCTTATACCCGATGTCCTTGCCATCTCAAAGTCAAGGGTGACTGCAGAGAACTACTTTGTAAAAAAGAAAATAGTGTGGAAAAGATACACGTAATAATACCGATCATAAGATATATCTGGAACGGGGGTTGCAGCCAGAATATTTCCGTAAAGAAGGTCATCAATTTCATGGATTCCCTGCGCACTTTTTGAGACCAGGAGGATTGATGCAGCGCTTGCAACAACAAATCCTATACCGATCCTGCTCTCATTTGAGAGTCTCCTTTCCGAGAACCTGATGGAGAAGAGGACAACTCCAAGAAAGGTAAAAAAGAGTGAAATAGGCGTTGGATTTAGTCCGGTTATTAATGCTATGGCAATACCAACGGATGAGACCTGTGTAACTGCCACGCTGACGAACACAATTCTTTTGAGGACGATGTAAACACTTAAAAAAGAGCATACCATGGCCACAAGCACTGAGCATGCAATAGAGTATTTAAAAAATTCCAAATTGGTCAGAAATTCACTCATTTAATTATTTAATTTGGATATTATGGCCTTTTGGCCTGAAATATTGACAATCTTGACATTTGTTCCGTAAACCTTGGCCATCATTTCTTCGTTAAATATTGAATCTATCGGTCCAAGTTTCAATGTGTTGTTATGGATAATAGAGAGGGTTTTTACATAATTGGCTATGATATTGAGATCGTGGCAGACCAATATTACAGTGAGTGCATATTCACTCTGAAGGGCCTTGATAAGCTCCATTATGGCAATCTCTCCCTGAACGTCCATTCCTTCTACCGGTTCATCAAGTATTAGAACTTTTGGCTCGCTTACCATTGCCCTTGCTATCAAAGTGCGCTGTTTTTGCCCGCCTGAGAGCTCTCTGTAGTTTCGTGCTGCAAGGTTCTCCATACCGACGTTTTTCAACATTCTCTCAGCGATTTCGTAATCGATATTTTTCGGTCGTTTAAAGAGTCCCATATTTGCGTATCTTCCCATTAGGACCATATCGAGTGTTGTAATCGGAAATATTTTGTCGACAGACGCATGTTGGGGTACGTAACCAATGCTTTTTTTATACCTGCTACCATTATTGAGAAAGTTGATTTTTCCTTTTACCGGGTTTAAGAGACCTAAAATAGCCTTGATAAGTGTTGTTTTTCCCGCGCCATTAGGGCCAACTATTCCAAAGAAATCACCTCTTTGTATTTCGAAGTTGAGTGCGTTGAGTACCAACCTTCTTCCATATCCGAGTTGTACATTACTGAACTTAATCATGTGGTATTATCTCCTGCTTTTCGAATGTACTCACCAGATTATCAATAATATAATCAAACAGGTCAAAATAGTTTTTGACTTCACTGACCCCTTCAACTGAAACGGGTAGAGTTAAAACAGTTGCGCCGGTTTTTGAGGAGATGAATTTCGGGATTTTGGTTTCGTAGCACGGTTCCCTGATTAACACTCTAATATCTTCCGATTTCATCCTCTTGATAAGGGTCGCGATGTGGGCTGGTGATGGTGCGATTCCCGGTCTTACTTCCACATAGCCTGCTATATTGATCCCAAATCTTTTTGAAAAATTTGGCCATGATCTGTGATATGCGATTACATTTGTTCCGAAATAGGGTTTCATCTTTTCCACCCACTTTATCATATGTATGTTAATCTCTCTGTCAAAGCGTTTTTTGTTTCCTTCAAAATATGCAGCATTTTCCGGTGAATTTTTCTTTAACCCATCCAGAATATTTTGAGCTTTTATCTTGCCGTTGAGTGGGTCAAGCCAGAAATGCGGGTTTCCGTAGATATGAATATCTCCCAGGGACCTGTCAATCATTACTCCTCCACGGACAGCCAGACCTTGAAGATCTACGCCAACAGACGCAATGACATGTCCCGGCTCCCCTAAACGAATCTTGGAGTTTCTTGCGCCGTCTATTAGCAGTTGGGCCCACGATTCCAGATCAAGACCGATTCTTATAAAGACGTCTGCTTTGCTGAGCTTCACCATAAAGCTTGGCTTCGGGTCAACCTCATGGGGGTTTGCATATCCCTTTATAATACTCTCTACTTTGATCTTGTTTCCGCCAATATATTCAGCAATTGATTTAAGGTCAGTGGATGTAGTCACTACCTTTAGTAACTTTGCGTTTGCATTACCGGAATTCAGGATGAGAAGAAACAGAAATACAGGAAAACCTGTTTTAATTAAACATTGTAGTATTTTCTCTTTTAACATTTATATTCTCCATTACAAAGATTAAAATGGATGCGGTCTATGTGATCCAATTGAAAAAGTTGCCTGTAGTGTCAGTGCATTGTCGCCTTCTTCAACCGGGGTTGTAACAGAGTTCCGTTCCTTGTGGCTGTATTCAAGCCTCAGGCGTGTAAAATCACTCTGCCA
>NZ_BAOS01000040.1 GCF_002443295.1 Candidatus Scalindua japonica
TGATCATTGTTAACAGAAAAAAAGGGGTACTATTATGAGCCGTAGCTGTATTTAATGCATTATTCTCTGATTGGGTTTATTTCAGTGTTATGTCCGTGAAATGCGGACTTGTCGAATGCGTGGAATCCGCCTGCCGTTATGCAGAGGATTACATAAGGTGCTAAGATGAGTAAAGATAGTTTTTTAAAATTCTGTTTTGTTTTAAGAAAATACATGAAATTAGCTGTACTTGTAGCAAAGTATAATACTTAAAACTAGCAAACTTTATTTTAATTGTCAAATATTTTTCAAAATCAGAAAATGTCTTGGTACCGTAAGAAACTCAGAAACGTGTTCAAGATGATGTTATAGTGGAGCACATTATTTATACAAAGTGCTACTTCTGTCGTCTGTATTTTTTTAAATATAAATATGTTAAATTTTGAACCAACCGGATATCAACTTGATTTTGTTCAATACTTGCCTATTCCCCGTAGAGAGGAGTCTATTGCCCGGAATGTCCATGAATACAGTTTTAATTTGACACCGTTATGTCAACGGAGATATAATGATACTGGATCGATGAAAGTGAAATTCAAAATATGGATGGAAGAGGGAGGTTGTGTAGCCTTTGCTGAAGGGAGAAGGATGCTGCTGGAAGCTGTAGACCGTTTAGGTTCTCTAAATGCGGCAGCAAAGGAGCTGGGTATGTCATATCGTGCTGCATGGGGAAAAATAAAGGCAACAGAAAAGGCATTAGATTTGAGACTATTGGATGTTACTACTGGTGGAAAGGGAGGGGGAGGGGCAAAATTGACCCCTGAGGCCAGAGAGCTTATTTCGTCATATAATAAGTATATGAACAAAGTGAGTTCTATTGCGGAAAAAGAATTTAAACTGTCTTTTAAAAGCAAATACAGGAGTTAGTTTTTATTTAAAAAATCCATCCTGGTCCAAATACTGTTCATTTTTGTGACAAGCTCTACCATTTGACTCACGCAGTGTGATGTCACACTGAGCGGAGTCGAAGTGTTTTTATCTTAGTGTTTTATGATTATTATAAATGGCAAGTAAGGTCTGCGGTACGATTACGAGGGTGGAGAAAGGGCATATTCATGCTACTGTTCAGATATTATGGAAGTCAATTCCGTTAAGCGTAGTTATTACAAAAGCCTCTTGCGAAGATATGCAGCTTTCTGAAGGTGATACTATCACAGTACTCATAAAAGGTACTGACGTAATGCTAGCGAAATTTTTTTCCGGTATGATCAGTGCAAGGAACAGGGTTGGTGGAACAGTAAAACGGATCATCGAGGGAGACGTTGTATCAAAGGTGTTTGTAGAATCCCAGGAAGAGATGCTTTATGCTGTTATCACTAATACCTCATTGAAAGAGATGGATATTAGTGAGGGTGATGAGATCATGGCAATTGTAAAATCAACTGAGTTAATACTCTATAAGGAAACTTGAGGTATGAAAAAAATTACTGGATTTTGTTTGATAATTATATTGATTTTGATATTTGGTTTCTCTGCTTTTGTTCGGGCTAGTGAGAATATTCTGATAGCTTCCGCATCGAATTTGAGATTTGCCATGCATGATATCTGTCATGATTTTCAGGAAGAAAATCCATCTATTCAGACAAAGGTGTCATACGGCTCCTCAGGCAACTTTTTTGCGCAGATAAAGCAGGGTGCTCCTTTTGACATTTTTTTTTCTGCGGATGCCACTTATCCGGAACTGCTTGAGAAGGAGGGCCTGGCTGTAAAGGAAATGCGAGAAGTTTATGCCGTAGGTAATATTGTCCTCTGGTTTCCGAAAGAGTCTAAAGTTGCTCCTGATACAGGGATGCATGCCGTTACATCTTCTGAGGTTATGAAATTGGCTATTGCAAATCCCCGGCATGCACCATATGGCCTTGCTGCGGAGGAATCGCTTCGTTATTACGGCCTGTGGGAGGAGGTAAAAAGGAAGCTGATATATGGTGAAAATATATCACAGACGGCACAATATATTCATACGGGAGCAGCAGACGCTGGGATTATTGCCCTCTCTCTGGCAAATTCATCAAAGATGTTACACGAGGGTAAATACTGGATGATTCCTGATGAATCACATAGCGACATTGAGCAGGTTTATGTGGTGTTAAAGAGAGGAAAAGGGAAGAAAAGTGTCAGGAAATTTCTGGATTTTATCCACGGAAAAAATGGGAGTAACATACTTTCCCGATACGGCTTTGTCTTTCCTGGTACCGGAGAAAACAGGTAATGAATTTTGCAGCACCACTTCTTTTAAGTTTGAAGCTTTCAAGTGTCACCACTTTGTTCCTTCTTGTATTGGGTGTACCCTTTGCTTACTGGCTTGTTTTCTCCAGGTTTCGGTTCAAATTTTTAGTAGAATCGATTGTCGCTCTTCCTCTCGTACTCCCTCCAACAGTATTGGGGTTTTACCTGCTTATGGCCATTGGGGCAAACAGTTTTTTCGGGCGTTGGTATGAGAGCCTCTTTAACAAACCGCTTGCCTTTTCATTTGAGGGACTTGTTTTAGGGTCATTTCTTTATAGCCTTCCATTTGCTGTGCAGCCGATTCAAATGGCCTTTAATTCTATTGATAAAAAGCTATTGGAGGCCTCCTGGTCACTGGGCAGGTCAAACATATACACTTTTTTCCGAGTTATTCTTCCATTATCACGCCATGGTATTATAACCGGTTGTGTACTCTCGTTTGCACATACTCTTGGAGAATTCGGAGTGATACTTATGATCGGGGGGAACATTCCCGGTATTACCAGGGTCGCTTCTGTGGCTATTTATGACGAAGTGCAGTCCTTGAACTATGGAAGTGCAAATATGTATGCGGCAATTTTGTTACTGTTTTCATTTGTAATACTTGCAGCGGTATATTTTGTTAATAGAAGATTTACACGCACTATATAATTAAAAATAAATAAAAGTACCTGATGTTTGAAGTGAGCTAAAGTTGTAAAAAAAGAATATGTATTATATAAAAATGAATGATTCTTTTCCTTTTCATAGCTTTAGTCGCTTTAGTTCACTTCAAACATCAGGTACTTTATCAGGAGACTAATTTTGCTAAGTATTCACTTGAAAAAAACCTGGAATAATTTTGAGTTAGATGTTTCTTTTGATATTCCCAGTGGAAAAATAACGGCGTTGTTTGGTCCATCCGGTGCCGGAAAATCGAGTGTGTTACGTATGATTTCAGGATTGGAAATGGCTGAAGATGGCTTTATTTCTAATGGAAATGAAGCATGGTTTGATAAGGCAAAAGGGATTGACCTCCACCCACAGCAGCGTTCTGTCGGCTTTGTTTTCCAGGACTACTCCCTGTTTCCCCACATGACGGTAGAAAAAAATGTAGCGTATGGAATGAGAGAGAAGTGGAGAAGAAAGGAGATAAAAGATCTTATCTCTACTGCAGGGCTTTCAGGTTACGAACGATACTACCCCGCACAACTGTCCGGCGGGCAGAAGCAGAGGGTCTCCCTTATCAGAGCCATAGCCAGAAAACCTGATATTCTCCTCCTTGATGAGCCTTTTTCCGCACTGGATTGGCAGACACGCATTCAATTGCAGGAAGATATAAAAAACATTATCAAACAGTTTGATGTTACGACTCTGTATGTTACTCACGATGTAACAGAAGTATATAAACTGGCAAATAATGTAATTGTATTAGAATCAGGAAAGAGAGTGAAATATGGGACACCAGAGGAAGTTTTTTTAGGGAAGAGATTGAGTACACGAGTTCAGGTGACAGGTAAGGTGGTAGGGATAGAACACGATTCAATCATGGCATCCGTAACCGTTATGCACGCAGATCAGTTCTTTAAGACACTAATTGACACGGAAGAGTTGAAATCCTTAGATCTGCGGATTGGAAACGATGTCATTATCGGTGTAAAATCATCTGATGTAATCTTGTTTAAGATATGAAGGAATTTAATAGCAAATTTATTTAAAAATTATGAGCTGTTTCTTTTTAAGGAGATTTATTTGGTATGAGATAAGGATTTCTGGATGTAGTTTCCATGCGGTGGAACAAATCGATGTAATAAACTTTTATACTTAATTGCGAATCATTAAATATCTAACAAATTTTAAAAATTTTCTGTAAATACAATATAACACGCTTGTTTCATGGGTAAATTACTTTTTACTTGCATGCTTACAAAATGTTATAAAATACATCCGTGCTTATAGTTCAAAGGAATTTTCCTGGTGTTATTGTTCACCACCCAGTGGATGTGTTTTTTTTATATTGATTGCTAAACTGCTTCTCAGGCAATAAAAAACCCCCATCGCACTATCTTGTAACAGATAAAAACGATGAGGTTTTTTTATTTGATCAGAAACGGTTATTATTATTTATGTCCGTTTAGTTTTTCAATCTTGATCGCGCATGACTTAAGTTCAGGAATCTTACAGACCGGATCGAACGCATCATTTGTCAGTAGGTTTGTCAGGGCGTCTCTGTGATGGAATGCAAGGAAAGTTATGCCGGGCTGTACTCTATCGGTAATCTGTACTTTGACCTCCATCTCACCCCTTCTTGAGCTGGCAAGCACTTTTTCACTATCCGTTATATTAAATCTTCTGGCATCAAACGGATTCAATTCTAACGCTTCTTCAGGCCACTTGTCGTATATTGTACTTGCTCGTCGAGTCATTGAGCCATTGTTATAATGCTGTCTTCGTCTTCCGGTTGACAGGATCAATGGGTACTTATTATCAGGTACTTCAGCCGAAGCTATATGCTCCTGAAAATTGAATTTTGCCTTTCCGTTCGGCCTGTTGAATTTTTCTTCGTACATTATTTTCGTACCAGGGTGATCCAGGCTTGGGCACGGCCACTGAATCCCGTCCGGATTACACCTTTCATGAGTAACACCCGCAAACATAGGCGCGACGCTTGCAAGTTCATCCCATATTTCAGACGGTGACGAATATTCCATATTCTTGATTCCAAGTGCTTTGGCAACCATGCATATGGTCTCCCAGTCCGCTTTTCCACACAATGGGTCAATTGCCTTTCGAATAAGCTGAATTCTTCTTTCTCCGTTGGTGTAGGTACCATCTTTCTCCGCATGGCTTGATCCAGGAAGAATTACGTCCGCAAATTCAGATGTTTCGGTAGGCAGAATATCCTGTACCACAAGGAAGTCAAGTTTCTTCAGGCCGCTTTTTACGTAATTGACATTTGCATTAGTCATAGCAGGGTCTTCGCCAAAGATATAGTAACCCTTCAGTTTTCCTTTGTTCATCGCAATGTCCATCTCGGTACACGTCAAACCTATCTTATCGTTCAGTTTAGTTTTCCATGCCTTTTCAAATTTCTTCTGTGTTTTTTCATCACCAACGTCCTGATATCCAACATACTTGTTGGGCAGGGCTCCCATGTCACATGAGCCCTGAACATTATTCTGTCCACGGGTCGGATTTATTCCAACGCTTGATCTGCCAAGGTGGCCGGTAACGGTAGCAAGGTTTCCGAGTGACATTACGTTATAGGTACCAGTTGTATGTTCCGTCATTCCAAGACTGTAAACAATCATTGCCTTGTCTGTTGAAGCGTACATCCTGGCCGCTTGAATAATCCTGTCCTTTGCCACACCCGTTATTCCTGAGACGTATTCCGGTGTGTATTTTTTTACTCCTTTTTTAAGTGCTTCGAATCCTTCTGTTCGTTGCTTTATAAACTCCTTGTCCTCAAGCCCTTCTTTCAGGATAACATGTATGAGCCCATTTAACAGGGCTATGTTTGTGCCTGGTATCAGGTTCAACCATACATCCGCCTTTTCCGCAAGTTGTGTCTTTCTCGGGTCACCGACAATTAGTTTTGTTCCCTTTTTCAAGGCATCTTTTATCTTAAGCCCTAAAATAGGATGTGCTTCATAGGGATTGGCACCTATAACGAATAACAGTTCCGTATCACGTATCTGGTCAAATGAATTAGTCGCGGCACCACTACCGTAGCATGCGGCTAATCCTGATACACTGGCACTGTGACATACCCTCGCGCAGTTATCAACATTATTCGTACCCATCATTCGTCCCAGCTTCTGGAATATATAGTTCTCTTCATTTGTACACCTTGAAGATGAGAGGAATCCAAGGCTGTCAGGTCCATGTTTTTTCTTAATCTCGGTAAACTTTTCAGCTATCAGGGTAACCGCTTCTTCCCAGCTGGCTTCTTCCAGTTTGCCATTTTTTCTTATGAGCGGTGTGGTTATTCTATCTTTATGGTGTATGTGTTCGTAACCAAATCTACCTTTTACACAGAGACTTCCTCTATCATTAACCGGCGCTTCGAAGCATGGCGAAATAGAGACTACCTTTTTGTCTTTTACATTCAAAAAGTAGTTACAGCCTGTTCCACAATATGTACAGGTGGTCCTGGTTTTTTCAAATTGCCATGGTCTTCCCTTGCCTTTTACGGATAGTTCCTGCAGCGCTCCAACTGGACACGCATCTATACATTGACCGCAAAGTTCACAATCACCCTCTTTAGATATATTTGAATCGTTGGGTGCGCCCAGTGCCGTAAACCCGTGAGCCTTAAACCCGAGAGCATACGATCCCTGGAGTTCACCACAGGTACGTGCGCATCTGGTACACATAATGCACTTATCTTTATCCCACTCTATAACTCCGTTATTAGGAAGTTCAGGGAATTTTCGAATAGTCTGTTGACTCCACTCCGCATGTACCTCAAACTGGTAGGCATAGTTCTGAAGTTTGCAATTACCCGTCTTTTCACAGGTCATACAGTCATTGGGGTGGTTACCAAGTATCAGCTTAAGGTTGTTTCTTCTTAGTTCGGCAATATTGTCGCTTTCTGTTACAACATTCATGCCGTCCCATACGGGAGCGTTACAGGCTGTCACAGGCCCAATGTTCCCGTCAACCTCAACGACACACATTCTGCATTGTCCAAATGGTGACAGCAGGTCCCAATGGCACAAAGTTGGAACGTGGATATTGTTTTTCTTGGTAACATCAAGGATGGTTTCGCCATCACTTGCTTCATACTCTTTCTGATTAATTTGTAACGTAATTTTTTTCATGTCCCCTCCCTAATCACCGTGCTAGATAAACTAATTTAGTAAACAAACTTTATTTATGATAATATATTTAGTAAAGTATTTTGTTGCGCTGATATGTAAACTCGTTCTTGTGTAGGTAAAATGAATATCAGCAAACAATATAGCTTTCGTCGATTTTACAAAAAGGCATTACGTAATCAATAATAATAAATTATATCAGCCGCAAACAGAAGCCTTGACAATTATTTCTAACATGAGTAAGATATTATGAAATAGACTGTTAATACAAGGCTGGCTTGTTTGTAATTATTACATATTGATTTTCTTAATATAAATTGTTTTTGCAGTTAATATGTAAGGCTGGAGATGTCAGTTGCTCATTCAGCAACAACGGCAACCTTTTTCTCAACGTAGTGCAATGCAACAGTTTTACAAGCCTCTACGCAAGCCATATCATCATACCCTTTACAATCATCGCAGTTAAAGGCTACCGCCATCTCTGGTTCTTTAGTGATGGCTCCGAATGGACAGGCGTCAATGCATGCCCAACAGCCGGTACATTTTTCCTGGTCAATGATTACATTACCATCCTCAAATTTGGTAATTGCACCATACTCACATGAATCCCTGCATTTAGGTTTTTTGCAATTCTGGCAATAGGTTGCATGCGGTTTATCTTTTCTGAAATTTATCTGAATTCTTGGAACCGGTGCAGGGTCTTCAAAAGATGATAAAACCATATCCTGTGACTGTGAGTGTCTTACTGCGCACTCAATCATACATCTTTTACAGGTAACGCAGAGTTTGCTTGTAAATCTTTTTTTTGGTTTTGACATAATATGTATTAATGGTTCTATATAAGATAAGAACCAACTGAAAAATCAAAATATTAAAATAGTGAACTATCAATTTATCAAAATTGATGTAAAAGTGCAATAATTATTATCAAATTTACATATCTTCAAAAAAATTTAGCCTTTCACGGCGTCTATAAACTTCTTGATCAGTTTCTTATCTTTTTTTCCTGGCATATTTTCTACACCGGAAGAGACATCTACTCCATAAGGCTGTACAATTTTTATTGCCTCTGCTACATTTAAATGTGACAATCCTCCTGCTACGATTATAGGTATGGAAGTCTTTAATTTTTCTACAATATTCCAATCAAAACAGATTCCTGTACCTCCCATTTGGTTTTTTGAGTATCCATCGAGCAGGATAGCTTTAGGTTTATACTTTTTAATCGGAGTGATATCTCTTTCGTTTTGAATTCTGAATGCCTTAATAGTTATAATATCTTTCAATCTGTTTAATGTCTCAGGAGGTTCATTACCGTGAAGTTGTATCGCGTTCAGGCCGCAAAACCTGAAGGCAGCTTCCATGTTGTCAGCTGTTTCATTAACGAAGAGTCCAACCGTTGTAACGAATGGAGGTAATTTTCGTATAATAGAGCGGGCTCTTTCTTTACTTACCTTTCGTATACTTTTCGCAAATACGAAACCAATAGCGTCCGCACCGTAATCGACCGCAGAAATTGCATCATTTAAGCTTTTTATTCCACAGATTTTTATTTTTGTCATCGAGCGTCTCCTCGTCTCCATCCCAATCAGGACATTATCAAATTACCTATATTAAGTCAATGTGATTCATGCTTTAACTCAATTATTGCTAGATTTGTTCTAAGTATAAAAGGCTGGATATATTAAAACCTTTTTGTTATAAAGAAATGATATAAAAAAATTTCAATTCTGAACAGAGGAAAAGTATTATGAGGGAGTTTGGACTTTCAAAGTCAGTGTTACCACGGTGTAAACAATCATTTTGCATCTTAAGTGTTTTAGCTATTATGTTTTTAATATGCTCTTGTGGCGAGTCAGATAGATCTGCGCAGGAAGAGATAGGGGGGTTGGATGAACGTATAACAGCTGCTCAAAACGAAATTGAAACGCCATCTTATGAAAGCAGAACTATTTTCAGGATGCACATGCAAGACCTGGATGAGTGTGAAGACGCTTTGCTGGATTCTGTGCAGAGGCAGGATTGGGAAGTAATTAAAAAGTGTGCTATGGATTTGAAAAATGCTTCTGCTGTAATCTTTACCGGTAAGGAGAAAAAGGACCTGCCTAAGGAATTTGTAATGATAGATACTATGTTTCATTACCAGGCACTTGCAGTAGTTGAGGCTGCGGAATCAAGAGAAATGGTTAAGTTGAATATTGAATATGAGAAATTGCAGGATACCTGCGACCGCTGTCATGAAAAATATAAAAGAAATGATATGTGACAAAAAAGAAGAAATGTATCATTGATTTTTTTATATTGAAATCAGGTCAGTGTTTTATTATTATCACTTTTTATTTTGTCAGAAAATTATATTAAAGGTTATCCGTTATGAGCTTAGATAAAATAACAACTATTCTTGGTGATGCAGAGGCAGAAAATTTACTAAACCATAAGGCTAAAGTTTCCCGTGAACAATTAAACCTGCCCGGATCAGATTTTGTTGACCGGATATTTGCGCTTTCAGATCGGCCGACACCGGTCTTAAGAAGCTTACAGAGCATTTTTTCTCACGGAAGGCTGGCAGATACTGGTTATGTTTCAATTCTGCCCGTGGACCAGGGTATTGAACACTCTGCTGCTGCTTCTTTCGCGCCAAACCCCATATACTTTGATCCTGAGAATATTGTAAAACTCGCTATCGATGGAGGGTGTAATGCCGTTGCGTCTACGCTGGGCGTTCTGGGTATAGTAGCAAGAAAATATGCTCACAAGATACCTTTTATTCTTAAATTCAATCATAACGAACTTTTAACATACCCTAATAAATTCGATCAGGTTATGTTTGCATCTATTGAACAGGCAAGAGATATGGGTGCTGTGGCAGTTGGGGCTACAATTTATTTCGGCTCCGATGAGTCAACGCGCCAGATTGTGGAGGTCAGTGAAGCATTTAATATCGCACATGAAATGGGAATGGCGACAATCCTCTGGTGTTATCTGCGGAACTCTGCATTCAAAACAGGTGGTGTCGACTATCACACTGCAGCAGATCTTACCGGGCAGGCCAACCATCTGGGTGTGACAATTGAAGCGGATATAATTAAACAGAAACTGCCTGAGTGTAACGGAGCTTACAACGCCTTAAATGAAGGCGGGGCTAGCTACGGTAAGACCCACAAGAGAGTCTATTCGGACCTCTCATCTGACCACCCTATAGATTTAGCCCGATTACAGGTAATCAACTGTTATATGGGCAGAGCAGGGCTAATCAATTCAGGTGGCGCTTCCGGAGAGAATGATCTTGCCCAGGCAGTAAAAACCGCGGTTATCAACAAACGTGCCGGAGGAATGGGATTGATCAGCGGGAGAAAAGCCTTTCAGAAGCCTATGGATGTCGGTGTAGAACTGCTAAACGCGATTCAGGATGTTTATCTGAATGAAGAAGTGACTGTTGCGTAAATAAGAACTCGAAAAAAAGAAGCTTCTCTTCATGCTCGTTCCTGTTCTTAAAAGGCCCTTGGCAACTACTATTCCTGTTTTCCATTAAAAATATGTTCTCACGCAGGGCCGCATAGATCGCCAAGAAAAAGAAATTTTCTTAAAGTGAAACTGCTTTTCGTTTTTGCCGTATTAACGGAAGTAAAAAAGGATTTAAAAAAAATTATACCGAAACTACTTGTTAATGTTTACAATTCAGTAGTTCGGTTGCCAGTTTGTTTCTCTTGTTTTTCAAGCATTTTCAGAAATGAATTTTTGATATGTGAGAACGTCTTCCCTGCTGCCTATAATCAATGGTACTTTCTGGTGGAGTTCTGTTGGTACAATATCCATTATATTTTCCTTGCCGCTAGTTGCCATCCCACCGGCTTGTTCTACGATAAACGCCAGTGGTGATGCTTCATATAATAGACGTAATTTGCCTTTTGGTTTGTCAGGATTTTTGTAATCAGCAGGGTATAAGAATATACCACCATAGAGCAGATTTCTGTGAAAATCTGCTACAAGCGAACCTATATAGCGCAATGAATATGGTCTGCCCGAATTAGAATCTTTCTCTTTAAGATAATCTATGTATTTCCTGGTGCCTTCATCCCAGAACTTGGAGTTGCCCTCATTGGCACTGTAAATTTTTCCCTTTGAAGGTGTTTTGATGTCAATATGAGATAGAATAAATTCTCCCACACTCGGATCTAAAGTGTAACCGTTTACCCCCTGTCCGGTTGTAAAAACCAGCATTGTGCTGGAACCGTAAATTATGTAACCGGCAGCGACTTGATCAGATCCTTTTTGTAGACAGTCTTCAAGTGTGCCCTTTTCACCATCCGTCTTTTTCCGATGTATGGAAAAGATCGTACCAATGCTGACATTCGCATCGATATTGGATGAGCCGTCAAGCGGATCAAATAGCAGTACATAATTACCTTTAGGAAATTTATCCGGAATATGTATGACGTCATCTCTCTCCTCAGAAGCCATTATGCAGAGATGTCCTCCATGGTCCATGGCTTTAAATAGTCGATCATTTGCGTATTCATCCAGCTTTTTCACTTCTTCACCATGTATATTTTCTGTACCGGTAAGGCCGAGTACATCGACAAGACCTGCCTTATTAACTTCTCTTGATATGATCTTTGCCGCATATATCAAGTCCATCAGCAATCCTGTAAGATTACCCGTAGCCTTAGGAAAATCTCTCTCCTGTTCGACAATATGGCGTTGTACACTCATTCCTTTTTGTCCCACTAGAACACCTCCTGAACGTTTCTGGTTTTAATCATTTGTATATTCTTTGGTTGATTTATTTAATACAGATTAATTAATTTGATAACATTGCTATCGGTTGTCAGGCACCAGGGAATACGTGCTGTGAATTATTATAAAGATTTTGGTGCCTTCCTGGTTACAGTTTTTTTCTTTGTTGTAGGTGTCTTCTTAGCTACGGTTTTTTTCTTTGCTGTAGGTGTCTTTTTGGCTACAGTTTTTTTCTTTGCTGTAGGTGTCTTCTTAGCTACAGTTTTTTTCTTTGTTGTAGGTGTCTTCTTAGCTACGGTTTTTTTCTTTGCTGTAGGTGTCTTCTTGGCTACAGTTTTTTTCTTTGTTGTAGGTGTCTTCTTCGCTACAGTTTTTTTCTTTAATGCCGGTTTGTCATGGGTCTTTCTGTAGCTTTTAACAAAAAACTCTATTGCCTTTAATACATCCTCCATATAAACATCCGTATCAACACAGTAGCCGTATGGCCTCTTGTTCGGTATTGCATATATTGCCTTTGGCATAGCTGCCATTAACCCTGTTCGTAACTCTTTTTCGCATGCTATAGCGACAACCCCCTGTACTTCTTTAGCCATGACTCTTTTTAGCGCAACCCTTCCGCCGCTGGCAACAGCGATGCTGATGCCGTACTCTTCTGATAATTCCAGCAGGTCCTTTACCTTGCATTTTCCGCAACGTATGCACTCGTTGATATCGTGTTTGATATTTTGTTTACACGTGGAATTTTGTATACAGTGTGGAAAAAGGAGCAGTAACCCTTCCGGTGGGCACTTTTTCTTTCTCAGCCTGGTCATCATATTGTTAAGCGAAACAAATTTTTTGTCTATAACTTCCATTTTTATGTAAGTCTCCCTAATGCGAAGATTTTATTAATTTTTATTGAAACAGATAATCCACTTTAAGATCGTGCCCTCTTGAAAATGCGGCAGCACTCATCATTCGTTTGCCTTCCGGCTTTACTTCTTTTATCCATATACTACCGTCTTTTGTAGCAGTCTTAATACCTTGACTTGAAATATCAATGATTGTACCTGGTGCGATGGTTGCTCCGTTTTGAGAAGGGCCATCCCTCTCTGTCCTGAGAATAATTATTCTCTCTTTCGAATTGTTCCTCATTAAGAAGGTATAAGCGGATGGTTTTGGGTTCATACCCCTTACAAAATCATGTATCCGTTTTTCTTGCTGGTTCCAGTTAATGAGACAGTCATCTTTTTTGATTTTTGGTGCCAGGGAAACGTGACGCTCGTCTTGCCGGGTGTATTCCGCGTTACCCGTTTCAATCTGCATTAAGCTATCTAATAAGGTCTCTGCGCCAAGCATACTCAATCTGTTTCCTAACTCACCAGCAGTCTCTTCAGGGCCAATTACTAACGATTTATTGGCGATAATATCGCCGGCATCCATTTTGTTGCTCATAATGATAGTGGTTATCCCTGTCTCTTTCTCTCCGTTGACGATCGCCCAGTTAATGGGTGCTGCCCCTCGATATTTAGGTAGTAGTGAGGCGTGGATGTTTATACACTTATATTTTGGTAAACTCAGTATTGTGTCAGAAATTTTTTGTCCAAAAGCGACAACTACTATAACATCTGGATTCAGCTTCTCTAGCTGCTCTATGACTTGCTCGCTATTTACATTTTCAGGTTGTATTACCGGTAATCCCGCATCTAGAGCTACGCTTTTAACAGGAGGCGCGATGGGTTGTCCCTTTCGGCCTCTGGGCTTATCCGTTTGCGTTATAACAGCAACAACATAATATTTTGATTCAATTAAGCATTTTAGACTGGGAACCGCAAATTCAGGCGTACCCATAAAAACTACATTCATACTGTATTTTAATAAGGTCTAACTAATTCCGGCTTTGTTATTTTGATAAGAGAGTTCAAGCTCTTTCAGTCTCGGTTGGTTGGCAATTGTGCTGGCAGGAGTCATTTTTTCGATAAAAAGACAACCGTTTAAGTGATCGATTTCGTGCTGCCATGCTCGACCCAATAAGCCTTCCGCTTCGATTTCAAGCTTCTCCCCTTTAAGGTTGTAGGCAATGACTTTAATATATTGCGACCGTATTATCTTACCCATTACATCAGGAAATGACAAGCAGCCCTCTTCTTCTAATGTTTCACCTTTTTCTTCACTGATATACGGATTTATGAATACCCTCTCCCCTGTTTTTTCACCTGTTACGTCCAATACCATTAAGCGAATTGACAACCCTACCTGTGGTGCTGCAAGGCCAATTCCGCGAGCATCATACATCGCTTCCAGCATCTCTTCTGCAATTTGACGTATCTCATTGTTTATCTCTTTAATTGGCTTTGCCTTGGTTTTTAAAACTGGATTTGGGTAAGTAACTACTTCCATTTTGTTATAATATTATTAAGATTTAAAAGCTTTAAATTAGTGAAAATTATCAAGTTAGTATATAGTATTATTTCCGGAAAAAGCAAGGATTATTTGTTTTTTTGTTGACAGCAGCAATTCAATGTCATAAACTTATCTTTTGAAATATAAGTAAGTTAGATCAGATAGACAACAGAATATATTAAGGAAAAGTTTAATGCCAACAAGAAAATCCGCAAAGAAAACAATAAGACAAGATGCCGTTCGCAGAATTAGAAACAGGAGTGATAAATCCGCGTTAAGAACTCAAATAAAAAAATTTGTTTCTGCCACCAAAAACCACGATTTTGATGAGGCGGGGAAACATCTGTCACTGGCAGCAAAAAAGCTTGATAAAATTGCTGCCAAAAATATTATACATAAGAAAACAGCATCACGGAAAAAATCTCGTTTAGCCAAGTTTCTTAATAAACATAAGGCTGCTGTGTAATAGACTGCTTAGAGTTCTTCCAGTATTTACCTAAATATCACATACCAGGCCGTTTAAATGTTCTTCTACGCATTTTGGTAAATCCAGCAAGTGATATCCACCCTCCAGGCAGGAAACAACTCTCCCTTCGCAGCAATCATTGGCTATGCTTCTCGTAAATTTCGTTAATGTATTGAAATCAGAAGCTTCTAAACTCAGACCACTTATTGGGTCTAAACGATATGCATCGAAACCGGAAGAGATCAACACAAATTGTGGTTTGAAGCTTTTAACTCTTTTCTTCATCATATCCTTAAAAATTTTAATATATTCCTGAGGTTGTGTGTTATATGATAAAGGTACATTTATTGTAAAACCAGAGCCACTGCCTCTTCCTGTCTCTTCTTTTCCACCTGTACCCGGGTAAAAGGGGTATTTGTGCATGGAGAAATACAATACCGAGGGGTCATCATAAAAGGTATCCTGTGTTCCATTACCATGGTGCACATCCCAATCAATTATAACAATTCTATCGATATTGTATCTTGATTGAATATACTTTGCGGCGATTGCAACGTTATTAAATAGGCAGAAGCCCATACTTCTTGTTGGTGTGGCGTGATGTCCAGGAGGACGAACTAAACAGAAAGCATTGCCTGTCTTTTTGTCCATTACTAAATCAATGGCGGTGAGCAGTGCTCCTGATGCATATAGAGCGGCTTCATATGAATCAGGAGAGACATAAGTGTCAGGGTCCAAATGTCCACCACCTGTTTCGGCAGTTTCAGCAATCTGTTCTATTTGACTGATTGTGTGAACCGCAGAGACTTCTTCTTTAGTTGCTGCTCTTGGTTTCTTAACATCCAGTGTTTGCCAGATATTAGCTGAACGGAGGTACTCAATAGTATTTATTAATCTGGCCGCATTTTCAGGATGATTGGCACCAGTATCATGTTTCAAATAAACATCATCGTAAATAAGAGTTGTCATGGTATCCTTGGTCTATTATGATTATAATGTGTCTTATGTTAAATAATTCTTTTTGCTAAATCAAATCAATTATAATCAAGGAAGTAGTATTTGAAAAGAAAGAGACCATTACAGGCTATAATTACGTACTGATTTACAAAAAATACAAAAAATATCGATTTCGGGAAGCAGGAAGAACAGGATATGTTTATCCCTTTCATGGGAAATAATTTACAAAACTCATGAATATTAAGTTTAGAGTACTTTTTATATATTTTGCCTATCTTCTCTTTACATGTCATTGTCTTTTTGCGCAAGATGGGTTTAAGAGTGTCCCTGTTCACAAGGTTGGAGAGAAGAAAACTTTCTGGAGGTGGGACCTTACTGCCATGCCGCCCGAGGATAGCGAATTGTCGGCAACGTGTCGAGGTGTTGGAAAACATGTATATGTCTTTGTTTCTGACGATGTATGGGAAGTCAATGTCTTTAAGCAGGACATAGAAAAGATAATACATACTTTTGATTGCTCTACTCCGGCAACGTCAATTAACAGTAAAAAAGGGATCTACGAGATCCTTACTGAAACTTTTGGCAATCCACCTGATGTAGACAATGACCACAGAATATATTTCCTCATCACACAGTTGGGAGAGTATCGAGGTCATGACTTTGATGGTTATTTTCGTTTCATTGATGAGATTGCAGGTAAACATAGCAACCACATGGAAATATTGTATTTAGATAGTGATGATCCTTCTGACGATTATCACCTCGGGGTTATTGCGCATGAATTTCAACATCTCATACACTGGCAGTATGACCCTAAAGAGACCAAATGGCTTAGTGAGTCATTGTCAGAAGTGGCGATGATACTTTGTGGATATTATACGGACGAAAAGAAAGTAATAAGATATTTAAATAATACGAACAGCTCCTTGATATCAAGGCATCATATGGTTGATTATGGCGCATGTCTTTTGTGGGGAACATATATTTATGAACGTCTTGGAATAGCGTTTTTAGGCAATCTGGTACGTGAGAAAGCCGGTGGCATCAAGGGTTTTCAGAATACTCTGGACAGCATGCACATTGTGGACAACTTTTCAACTGTTTTTGGAGATTGGCTGGTTGCAAACTATTTACATAATAAGATTGGTAACAATAAAAAATACAGATACCAATCAATTTCGCTTCCCATTACTCCTGCTGTCAAACATTTCCTTTCACTGCCTGTCAGTGAAACAGGAGAAGTTGCCGGATACGCGGTAGATTATTTGAAATTCACTATTGAGCGAGTAAAAAACAAGAAGCTGAGAATCAGTTTTGAGAGTGAGTCTCCAGATGATTTTCTTATCAAGGTTATCAAATTATACAATGATCACGTGTCCGATCCCCTGGTAGAAGATGTTAAATTGAGTAAGCCGATAGAGGCATTTGATGTGAAAAATTTAGGTATGGGCTGTAGAGAGGTTGTACTTGTAGTGTCGGTATTAAAACCTACTAATAAACCTGTCTCTTACAGCTATTCGGCATCCTTAATGGCGAATAGTGAAACAAAATTAAACCAGGATTGAGTGGTTCTTGATCAAAAATTGTAGGGATTTCCCGTCTGCCCGGACGAATCCATACCAGACAATTGGCAATGGGTTTGACAGCAGTTCTCTCTTCCCTGGACAAAAAGTACCGAGCTTATCCCTTGATCATTTTTCTTTTTTTCAAATTTTGATTCGTATGCATAGCAGATAAGCTCTTTCTCACTGGCCTGATCAAGTCTGTTGAGATTACATAGTACTTCTAGTGTATTAATGTGTGTATATTTTAGAAAAAAACAGGAAACAGTATTTGAGTTCAGCTTATTGGTTTACTTCCTGACGCTTAACATCTCAACAAATCCCTCTGTCCTTGTGGCGATCTGTCCGGACATATAGTTTGTATCATCAACGCAATCGCCATCAAGATTTAAAAGGGGGATGCCCTCTTTAGCCATCTCTGCTTTTACTGTAGGTATTGCAGCGTTGTTTCTTCTGCATCCCCAGGTTGAAAATGCGATTATACCGTCTACATTGTAATCTCTGGCTAAAGTTTTTATTACGTGTAGTCTTTTATCTAATGGTCCGTTGTTGTGATTGGATATAAGCTTTCGAGCGAGGCTTTCGTAAGGATTATCAGGGTCTAATTTGTCCCAGTAGACGTGATTAATTTCCTCAAAAACTATTTTAGTTTTTCCCGCATTTTTGATTTTATCAAAGACGTCTGCTTTAAAATATGGTTTTAGTTCCAGCCAGAGCAACCTGATCTCTTTTTCATCGGCCACTTCTCCGTTCTCTCTTCTTGTCGCAATTATCTCTTTGAGTTCATCTGCCATTGAGGTGTAAAAATCTACCGAATATTGTGAGCCGGCCAAGTAGTGGCTTGGGACCATAAACCCAAGGCCGTCGCCGCCTGCAAGAGGGGAGAGTGGGTCCTGTCTTATACGGTTCAACTCAATCATTTTCTCTCTTGCTTGATTGGACAAATCGATGGCTTCTGTAAGAGCGTGTTTCTCCATCTTTTTTCCGGTAGCTTTTTCGAGGCATTTTGTTAAGCTGATTAATTGATTTGTCAGAAATTTAACGGAGTTGTCATTCATCTCGTAAGGAACATCTACTATCATATTCTGTTTTCCCGTTATAGATTCGCAGATCTTTATTGTCTTTATGTTGCTGTCACATATCGTTGAGGTTCCTGCGAGAAACAGGGGGCGAGGATAGACACCCATGTAAGCATTTCCTAATGCGGTTCTGTGGAAAGAGCAAACATCTGTTGGTATAGCGGCCAGATCAGCTTCAGTGAGAGAATGAGCACCTTGTCCAAATTTTGAGCAGAGTGCTGCCGCTATTTCTAACGAGAAGGGATGCAGTTTCATTGCAAAAATAATCTCTGATGGTACAAAAAGAGTTGTCCATATTGAACCATTTTTGTAGGCAAGATTAAAAAGTTGAACTATGCTTTTAGATAGAATATCAAAAGACTTTAAATCGTCTTTGCCTATACCTTTGCCGGTTACTTTTGAATATAAATTCAAAAATCTGAAAAGTTCTCTAACTAAATATGGTGTCAGCTTTTTAGCAAACCTCTTTTTTGTGCTCTTTATATTGATCATGACTTTTTTTGCTTGCCTGGTTTCAATAAAATCTATATCAATGACTGGCAAAATTAATTTGATATTACCGGAAATGTTTCCTGTCGGGTATTGGTGGCTGAGAAAATTATCAGGTGTTTTTAATCATGCAGTCAGTTGCTCTATAAATGCTTCAATCCTGGTTTTTGTCTGGCCATCACTTTTAGCGCTATCACAATTAATATGGAGTAGAGGAATGTGTTTTTTCTCAAACTCTTCCTTGACCAGAGGATAATCATATAAAGTGTGATCACAGAATTTTAAGGAGTGGTAGATAGCTCCACTTATTGCTCTTCTTTCAATAAGGGAGACTATGCTTTTGATCCTTCCGAATACATCAACCATCCTTGAGCAGGGAGATCTTTTTAAATATCTTTCAGATATCGACTTGTAAGGGTTATTCGTTATTTCTACTTTTTTGTCAAAATACCTGCTGCCGGTACATAGATCTTCTGATACAACCCTGGCGCCTGCATCTTCAATCATTTTGATTATCTCTTCATTTTCCAGTATACTTCCCCAGATGAAGAGTTTTGGTACCGGGTCTTTTTCAGGAATCTCACCTATTTTTTTCATCAGGGAAGTGAGAGATGATACATAGTCCTGAAATTTTTCAGGTGCCGCGTTTATACCCTTCTTCAATAAGGTGTAGATATCATAACCGGAATACCCAACGTATCCGTTCCATTGCTTTTGTAAAAATTCCATTACGTTATCTCTCATTCCATTGTACAAAGAGATACTTCGATTGATGTCTTCATTCTGTATTTTAAGTTTAAAGTGATTTTCCAATTTTTCTTTAAATGTTTTAATTTCGCCAGCAAAATATTGTACGGATGCTTCGTCACTGTTTTTTGGAATATCAAGGAAATAATTAAATTTCTCTCCTTTGTCTATTCTTATCCACGCATCGTAAAGTCTCCTCATGCCATCACAGGAATTAGTAAACACAATCCCTTCAAGATGGTCCAGGTTTCCCGCTACTTTTTTATCGGTAAGCGTTTTTATATACGAACATATATTACTGCAGAGAAGGGATTCACCAGCCGCTCCATTTTCATCGTTTATACCTTTTATTCTTACGGGGTGGTATCCTGCCGCTCTAATAATTTCGACAGGTGTATAAGTGCAGAAATAACCAATCTTCGGCATCCTGCCGTCGTCCAATTGAACATCGGCTATTGAAACTTTATTGTTGTCGGTAGTTTGAGTGGTTTCAACTTTTGTGGCAGCGCTTGCATTTTCCAAGGCAATTAAGGCTGCACCCAGAGCGCCAATTATCTGCGGTTCTTCAGCTATTTTTATAGTACAGAGCAGCTTCTTTTCAAGTTCACGCACAACTCCTATATTCTTGGCAACACCACCGGTCATTACAACAGATTCTTCCAGCCCAATCCTTTTTGCCTGTCCTGATACCCTTTTGGCGATAGAGATATGCAGCGCTTTGCATATGTCAGGGGTCTTGTGGTCCGCTCCAATGAGGGAAACTACCTCTGATTCAGCAAAGACTGTACACAAACTGCTGATAGATACATTATCTTTTCCAGTAAGAGAGAGTTCTCCCATTTCATCAAGTTCGATCTCCAGCGTCCTTGCCATTACCTCAAGAAATCTTCCTGTGCCTGCCGCACATTTATCGTTCATGGAAAAGTCAAGAACATTACCTTTCGCGTCCAGCTTTATGGCTTTACTGTCTTGTCCGCCAATGTCTATTACAGTTCTGGCATCCGGGAAGAAATAATTAGCGCCTTTAGCATGACATGTGATCTCCGTGACAACTTCGTTTGCAAAAGGGACTTTGATTCGGCCATAACCGGTAGCAACGATATAATCTAAGTCTTTTGTTTCCAGCTTAGTAGCATCTAAGATATGTTTAAAGATTTTATCACACGCCTTTTTACTGCTGGCACCTGTCGCAATGACTTCATAGGCTACAATTTCCTTTTTTTCATTTACTAATACAGCATCTGTTGATAAAGAGCCTATATCTATTCCAAGTGTTAACATTTATTTATTCTCCTTAGAGATCTATATGAGTACTGTGTAATATGTTTATCTGTCTAAAAATTACAATCGTTGATTATATCATAGTGATATTGTGCAGTCAATGTATTGTTTTTATATACTTTTCAGTGCTTGTTAATGGCCGGATAAAAAAAGGCTTATAAGGTTTGTACCTTATAAGCCTTTAAGTGGGGTATTAATTTATTTCTTGTGCCATATCTCCTGGAGAAGTTGTTTGGATATATATTCTAACTAACATCTACACAAGAGAAAAACCTTTCATTATAACGAATCAATCATATCCAGGCGGTCATTCTGGAAAAGCTGGCTTTGGCCAGTAAGTCCGTAGCTGCCATTAGCACGATCTCTCAACTCTCCTACTTTTGACTTGTTCCAGTTGTTGACTCTGGAATAGTAACCAACAATTCTTGTAATACCGTTTAGAACGATAGGTGCCCTGTCGTTCTGGATTACGCTCACGAACTCTTGGGCTTTGTCAGAATCTGTAACTTTTCGTACGATTTCATCGATAGACACCTCAACGTATGCTCCTTCAATACCTTCGGTCTTACTGTAGTCTCTGATTACAAAAACCTCTTCTTTTGATGGTAATGCTGTGCCAATAATTTCAAGGTCTGAAGACATCTCTACAGACTCTACAAAAAGAGTTAAACTCTTCTCGATTTTTTCGGCAACTCCAGTGTTTTCCTTTAATACTGTCACTATATTCCCCTTCATGAAAAATTACAAAAAATTAAAACAATAAATCACGCCTTTTACTGATTAACTAATCCTTTCAAATATATCTCCTTTTATGGAGGTTGAAAGTAGATTGAAATTTACTGTTAGAGCAAAACAGTATCAGGACAGGCAATTAAGTTTTCGAGTGGCTAATATACTGTTTATGAGTGAAAAGTCAAGTACGAATTTTGAGAAACATACAAAATATTGTACCTTTGTGATATTTAAACACAACATTTATAGTCGCAAAGACATTTTATTACAAGAGTTACAGTATGGGGTGAATGTGCTAAGATTTAATAGATTTTAATATATTTACCTGAAAAACAGGCAAAAAGAAAAAATATTATGCGCATTATATAGAAACTGAAAAATAGAAAAAATAGTTTGTGGCTGTGTAATGCATTATAAACAAAGGAGATACCGTTTGTAGTTCTGGTTTGTTTTTTATGATCTTGCGTACTTTTCTGAAACTGTTTCAAAGGCAGATGATATTTTAGGAGAGACTAAATCTGTACCAGGGAAATTATTAACTGTTCAGGTATGTTGATGTTTTTGTAACACGCAGTAAACGCGTGTGTTGTGGTTTTCTTGTCTTTTCAGGTGTGTTCCCGGGAGGCTTCTAACGCCCGGGTTGCAATTTTTGCTGTTTCTTTCTCAGTTTTTTATTTCCAAAGACAATCGGCAATATTTGATCAACGTTTTCTACAAATTTGAACGATAACTTCTCTTTTGCTTTATCAGGAACGTCTATTAAATCCTTTTCGTTTCTTTTTGGTAGGATAACGGTAGTAATACCTGCTCTTTTTGCCGCCAGGACTTTTTCTTTAACCCCGCCAACCGATAAAACTCTTCCTCTTAGCGTTATTTCTCCTGTCATTGCAACATGAGGATTTGTTGCTGCTTTTTTAAATAGTGATATTAGAGAAATTGCCATGGTAACACCTGCTGAAGGTCCATCCTTGGGAATAGCCCCGGCAGGAACATGGATATGGTAGTCATATTTAGAGAAATCTTCTATTATAATGTTCACGGTATTCGCCTTAGCACGGACATAGCTCATTGCAGCCTGGGCCGATTCCTTCATGACATCTCCAAGCTGACCTGTTAACGTTAGCTTTCCGCTTCCCGGCATCCTGGTAGATTCAATAAATAGTATCTCTCCTCCTGATTGGGTCCATGCCAGGCCGGTTGCTACTCCTGGTTCAATAGACCTGTCCGCAATTTCAGAGAAGAATTTTATGGGACCGAGAAACTCACTAATGTTTTTGGAGTTCACTTTAACTGTCTTTGTATTACCTGACGCAACTTCTTTGGCTACTTTTCGACAAACTGTGCCAATTTCACGTTCCAGATTTCTCAGCCCGGCCTCTCTGGTATAATCACTTATTATAATCCTGACAGTTTTATCATTAATCTTTAAATTATTGCTTTTTAATCCGTGAGCTTCGAATTGTTTTGGGACCAGGTACTGTTTTGCAATTTCAAGTTTTTCTTCTTTACTATATCCCGGCAGGTACAACACTTCCATCCTGTCTCTAAGTGCGTGTGGTATAGTATCTAGAATGTTGGCTGTTGTTATAAACATTACTTTTGATAGATCAAATGGGACATCAAGATAATGGTCTGAAAATGAATAATTCTGCTCGGGATCGAGTACTTCTAGTAATGCGGATGAAGGATCTCCATGAAAATCTGATACCAGTTTGTCTACCTCATCCAGCATGTATACAGGGTTATTTGAGGAGACCTTACGGAGTCCTTGAATGATTCTACCCGGGAGCGCGCCTACGTAAGTACGTCTATGGCCTCGTATTTCAGCTTCGTCACGAATTCCTCCCAATGACATTCTGATAAATTTTCTTCCCATTGCTCTGGCTATTGACTTGCCAAGAGATGTTTTGCCTGTTCCAGGTGGGCCGACAAAGCATAGGATAGGTCCTTTCATGTCTTTTTTCAGTTTCCTGACAGCCAAATATTCAAGAATCCTCTCCTTGACCTTTTTCAAGTTGTAATGGTCTGTGTCTAAAACCTTTTGAGCACTGGGAATATTCAGGTTGTCTTTAGTAGATGTTGACCAGGGAAGCGCTATTAACCAGTCAAGGTACGTGCGTGCTACAGTATATTCTGCTGATGAAGGGTGCATTCTTGAAAGGCGGGAGAGTTCCCGGTCAGCTTCCTTTTGAGCTTCTTCCGGTAACTTTGCCTGCTTTAATTTTTTTCTCAATTCTTTTACCTCTGCAGCCTGATCATCTCCTTCGCCAAGCTCTTCCTGTATCGCTTTAAGCTGTTGGCGTAGATAATACTCGCGCTGTCCTTTGTCCATTTCGTTCTTAACTTGTGTTTGTATCTTACCGGCAAGTTCTAATACCTGCATTTCATTGTTAATGAAAGTATTTATCTTCTGTAATCGTTCTTTTACATTTGTTGATTCAAGTATTTGCTGTTTTTCAGGAACACTTATATTCAAGTGAGAAGATATTAAATCTGAAAGTTTACCCGGATCATCTATGTTAACTGTAACTATTTTTAATTCTTCCGGTAAGTTGGGAGCGACGGATATCATGCGTGAAAACTGATTCCTGGCATTTGTTGCCAGAGCTTCAGTTTCAACGTCTTCTTTATCTATTACGTCCTGTAATACATCTACTTTTGCTTTAAAGAAAGGTTCTATTGATGTGAACTCTTTAATATGTATTCTGGATATTCCTTGTACAAGCATCTTTGCCGTATCATCGGGCATCCTTAACATTTGCAATACAACAGAAGCGGTTCCGTATTCATACAGATCTGATGGCACCAACTTATTTTTTTCTTCCTCTTTATGTGTAACAAGTGCGACAAATCTGTTTGTCGCTAAAACGTTATCAAGCAGCTTAAGTTCTTCATCTGTTGATACTCCCAGAGCAGTGACCATTTGAGGGAAAACGACAACATCTTTCAGTCCAAGAACAGGCAATTCATCAGGTACCGTCAAAGATTCCGGCTCAAATTGCCCGGGAATCTTTGCTTTATCAAGTTCCGTTTTTCCAGATTTAATAGGATTTTTCTTTTTTGCTTTCATTGGAGTACAAATTTAATAGCTGATTTTAATAGATATTGTAGAATTAAACGCTTTTTCGGCTTTTGGGATAGTTATTACAATAAATCCATTCTCATATGTGGCATGAATATTGTTCGCGTCAACTTGTTTTGGAGTTTTTATTTTTCTTTCAAAGTATCCGTGTCTAATTTCAACTTGATGAAAACATACTTTATGATGGGTAGTGTCGTTGTCTCTTTTTCCGTTTACCGTGAGAATCTGATCAGAAAACAGTACTGATATATCTTCTGGCTGGAGGCCGGAAACAGCCATTTTTACTATAATATTTTTTTCAGTCTCATATACGTCAGTGGGCGGTTGCCATGGAGTTGATGGGGCAAAATCATGGCTTTTTGCCATAAAAAAGAACTCTTCAAAGAGTTTTTCAATACTACTGTGCTTTGCCATTAAATTGTTTAATTAATGAGAAATTATAAAGTAGATAACACGTCGGTTCAGTGAGATGTTGTCCTGATCACCTGCCAGTGCCGGATCTCGGACGGGGTGTTTGAGTGATACTCTTTTGTCTCAATAGCGGCCTAACTTAATATTGTCCAATATAACAACGACTGCACTGTCGTGGCTCCAAATATAAACAAAATATAACAGTTTTGCTAAGTCCATTCAATAAAAAAGCCGACCTGGGTTTTCAGGTCGGCTTTTAAAAAAGCTTTAGTATCAATTGCGTTGCGGGACGGAATTTTAATACATATCTCCGTATCCACCATATCCACCACCACCTGCCGGCATTGCCGGGGCCTTCTTTTTCTCAGGTACTTTTCCTATCATTGCGTCTGTGGTTAGCAGAAGCGTTGCTATGCTTGAAGCGTTCTGGATCGCAGTCCTTACCACTTTCGTTGGATCTACAATTCCCTGCTTGACCATATCACAATATTTAGCTTTGCCTGCATCATAACCTTCGTTTCCTTCGGAATTAATTACTTTTTCTACAACGATTGGTGCATTATCTCCTGCATTTTCTACAATCTGACTTAAAGGTGCGGTCAGAGCCCTACGAACAATATCAACACCTGTTGCCTCGTCTCCCTTGAGCTTCAGCGCTTTCAGCTTGGCGATTGCTCTGATAAGCGCGACACCACCGCCAGGTAATATACCCTCTTCAACGGCAGCTCTGGTTGCATGCAATGCGTCTTCTACCCTTGCCTTCTTCTCTTTCATTTCACTTTCAGTTGCCGCTCCAACGTTTATCAGCGCAACTCCGCCGGTCAATTTTGCGAGTCTCTCTTCCAGCTTCTCTCTATCGTAATCAGAAGTAGTGCCCTGGATCTCTGTTCGTATCTGTTCGATTCTTCCCTGTATTGCCTTGCTGCTTCCTGCGCCCTCTATAATAGTTGTATTGTCTTTGTCAATCTCAATTTTCTTCGCCCTGCCAAGGTCTTTGAGCTCGATACTTTCAATATTTATACCTAAATCTTCAAAAACTGCCTGTCCGCCGGTAAGTGTTGCGATGTCCTCTAGCATCGCTTTTCTTCTGTCGCCAAAACCAGGTGCCTTTGCAGCAGCACATTTTAATGTTCCACGAAGCTTGTTAACGACAAGGAGGGTTAATGCCTCTCCTTCAATGTCTTCAGTGATTATCATTAGTGGTTTGCCACTTTGTGCGACTTTTTCCAATACCGGCAATATTGTCTTTGCTGATGAAATCTTCTTTTCATGAATGAGGATGTAAGGATCTTCCAGGATAGTTTGCATCTTCGCTGGATCTGTTACAAAATATGGAGAGAGGTATCCTTTATCAAATTGTAGACCTTCAATCCATGTTGACTCTGTCTGGAGACTTTTCCCCTCTTCAACTGTAATAACACCGTCCTTACCTACTTTTTCCATCGCATCAGCGATTATATTGCCTATTTCTGTATCATGGTTAGAAGATACGGTACCTACCTGCTCTATCTCTTTCCTGCCTTTGACAGGAATACTCATTGCCTTTAATGTATCTACTACTTTATCAACGGCTTGCTCAATACCTCTTTTGAGTGCCATTGCATCTGAGCCGGCAACAACATTTTTCAAACCTTCCTGGAATATTGCCTCTGCAAGCACTGTGGCGGTAGTAGTCCCGTCACCGGCTACATCGCTAGTCTTTGCGGCTACAGACTTTACCATTTGCGCTCCGATGTTTTCTATGTGGTCTTCCAGTTCTATCTCTTTGGCAACGGTTACGCCGTCTTTAGTAATTGTTGGTGACCCAAAACTTTTTTGCAGTATTACGTTCCTTCCTCTTGGTCCAAGAGTTATTTTGACAGCAGACGCAAGTTGATTAATGCCTCTCTTTAAAGCATCAAACGCATCCTGGTCATAAACAATTTTTTTCTTATCAGCCATTTTCTAAAAACCTCCTTTTTTTTATAGTTTCTATCTGAATAAAATAGTTTTATATGTTTTGGAATGGATATTAATAGCAAAAAAAATGCCTGAGATAAGGTATTTAAATTGTTTTATTCATTTTTTCTACTTTATTCATCTCTAAAGCTTATTTTATAGGTGGGTTACGGTATTTGGGATAAAGAAAAAATGGTATATTTTTTTTGAGTGAAATAAGATAATTATATCTCACTGCCTAATTGGCAGTCGCTTGATATTGCGAATACTCAAGATGGTGTCATACTGGCAGTTGGCAGATAGGGGAGGAGTTTTTTACTATAACATAAGGTGTCGCTATTATATATATATCAGTGATCTTATGTGTATCGTAAGTAGAGATGTGCCGAAGTGGGGATTCGAACCACCTGTCTCCAAGTTTGTAAATGGTTTACATACATATACTTAAGGTGAACCCTTTTTATTAGTATTTTAAATTTCGTTGATTTAATAATATTAATATTAAATAGTACAGATTCCCGTTATTTTGGAAGAATGTTAAGCTTATTAGGAAACTCGGGGAAAATGCAAAACAGTAAGTCTGTAACGTCCTAATTAGTGAATAAAACCTACTGCATTCTCAAATACCTTATTTTCTACCGAGCTTTATATTGAATTCTGCAAATATTTCATGGGATTGCATATCTCCTTCGGCTGGTCCCGTAAGCCAAAGCCCGGTATCATCCAGCCCAGCATCCTTTACAATGTCTCCTGCATCATAATATCGATAGCCGAGGTCTAGTGCAAATCGATCATTGACCTTGAAAGTTGTCCCTGCCATCACTTGCCAGGCAAAGTCTGTTTCGCGTCCACCTGGTATTTCGCCACTGAAAGGTGGGAAAATCCAATCAATATCATCGAGGTCATTATGAGCGATGCCGACTCCAACACCGACAAATGGTCGAAATCTGGCCAATTTGACCGGTAAGTCATAATATCCGTTAAACATATAAGCTGTTGACTTAATATCGGCTTCGAAAAAAGTCCCAGCAGCATCTGCTTCGCCTAATTCAAAATCCCAACGGCGAGAGATTGTGAAATCCGTACGAAAGCTCTTGTTAAAGCGATAGCCCAAGCCACCGGTAACAATGGGTGAGTTCTCAATGTCGTCAAGCTTGTCACCACCTGTAAGCGATGGAAATACTATAAATAGAAATGGATTGATATTTGGATTGTCTTCCTCGAAGTCGGCATCCTTTGACCAGGACTAACCGGAACCAACTTTAAAGTAAAACCCGGAGTCCTTGGCAAGTGCCTTCCCTGCCGAAAGAAAAAAGATAATGCAAATTGCCGATACAATTACTACGGTTGGTCTTTTTTTGGATGCGTCCATATCTCTCTCCTTTTCTCAATAATTTATGTTTATTACACTTGGAAAAAAATTACATAAAATTTAAGAGTGTTTAGATTAACGGATAACAAGAGATGCATAATTTAATAACTGATACTTGCGCTTTATACTAACCTTCATCAGCTTTGTAGTCAATCAACTATCTTAAGTATATCATGTCCTGTTTCATAAAGCAAAACATATTATCGGTTGAGACTAAATCAATTACTTATTTTTTTTTCAAAAAGCTTGATGGTCTTTGCGTCTTTACTGAAGGTATGAGGATGTTCTGTGTTTTCTTAGAAATTCTGTTGTAAGTCTTCGGTTATTTAAGAGAAATGTTAATGATTTGTGTTTAAAAGAGTTAAGATATGCCGAAGCGGGGATTCGAACCCCGACATCCTTGCGGACACTAGCTCCTGAAGCTAGCGCGTCTGCCAATTCCGCCACTTCGGCATGTTGTTGAAGAATAACAACTTAAGTTATTATCAGAAAATATTATAGATATTTATGTGATAAATACCAGTTTATTCCAGTTAAATATTTTATTGCTTTGCTCAGGTAAGTAGGTATTCTATTGTTACATTTCTGTCACGCTCTTTTTCCAGTAGTCGGATTAATCAACCTTGTCTCCAATGTATTACCCGATGAGAAAAACTGTGCAGGTGCTGACTGCGTAAAATTTAAACGTCTATGGAATCCGCCAGGTAACACAACTCTACCATTACCACCTATGTTAGTTATTGCTATCTTTTGCCCACCATACTCTATCCAGAATTTTATTTCTATTAGTGCTGGTTCGTTATTGGGGTTACTAATTCATATTTTAATTCCATACAAAGATATATTTTTTGCATAATTCCATGCCTCCTTACTTCCCTATAACCTAAATTGGAGAAAAAAGTTAATAACTATGCAATGTGTCTTCCTGGATGCCGAAAGCATCAAAAATAATTTTTTGTCTTTTGGATAATTCGCTGAGAATCGGATCGTTTTTCTCTATGTGAGTGATTTTTAATTTTTTGAGTTCAGCAAATAATTCTTTTACTGTGTATTTGTTAAATAACTTCTTTTCCTTCATAACTCTTGATGCTTCTGCATAGATAATCAACGCAACAAATTTTATAAATAAACGGCCATCGACATTATATTGACTATGTGCTCGCAACCTATCTCCATTCATTTCATTTTTGTATATATCAAACATTTTTTCAACCTGATCTTTTTGGCGATAAAGATTTAATACTTCCGCTTTGTCCATTTGTTGTTTGTTTGTTATTAACACAAAGCTTCCCATTTTATAAATAAACGATTTTATCTTTTTTGCATTTTTTTCTATCCGCAATGTCGTTTTATTCCATTTAAAATAATCTCTGTATTGTTCTGGAATATTTAACTTTCTATATTTCAGGTATTCCTTAAGCACTTTAAAACTTTTATCCTTAAACTTCTCCTCGTATTCGAATAATACTGAGAAAAAATTATGTTTTTGTTCTACTTCAGATTTTTCATTGAAAAAAATATGTGCGTCAAATTCGTTTCCATCAAATTCAAAAGGTCTTTGCTGGTAATGCAGTATCTCTTCATTGAATTTAAAGGCACTGGAAAGATCTGACAATAATCGTTTATTTTTTTTTATTAAAGTCTTTACTTTTTTTAAGCTAAAAGGCAGTGGCTGAACAAAGGACACTTTGCTTTTGCTGTTATTCATTTCCAATACATTTGCTTTACTAAAGAAACCTCTATCCAGCACAAACAAAATGTCTTTTAGCTTGAATACTTTCAAATACTCAACGCAGTTCTTTAAGGTAGTAACATCTACAATACTTCCAGGGTATAAATTGTAATAAATGGGTAAAGAGTGATTGTGGCAAAATGTTACTCCCATATTTAATTGAGGTAGATTCTCTTTATCACGATTGTAACCCCATTCTATAAAATCAACGTTTGTAGAGTAGCTGGAAATAGAAGTTATATCGTAAAATATCCCGTTGATTGGCTTTAAATGTTCTATCCATTTTTGAACAAACTCTACCCTTTGTGATTGCGATCTTCCCAAAATATCACACAGTTTTGATATGTCAGGAGAATACATCTTTTTAACTCTCGGCAAATTATGCTCATCAAGCCAATAAGGAAACAGGTACAAGGCCGAGGCTTCTATAATTTCATAAAATGCTAATGCTAATATCTCTTGATAGTTATCAGGAAAGAGAGATTTTAAAATCTCCGTCAATCCAAGCTTGTCTGATAAAAATCTTAGCAAAAAGACGTTGCCTTGTCCTTTTGAGACCAAACTGGAACGGATTTGCTTGGTTTTATCCTTATTTACGTTCCGTTTTGGACCGATATAGGTTCTTCGTTGACGTGATTGCTTTTTTGCTTTATCCCAGTAACTTTCTACCTTGTAGAGGTATATCCTACCTTTTATTTTCTGCTCTACAGTATAAGCCATAGTATTAACTATTTAATAACTAGTAAATAGCCGTATAGTACGGTATATACAGTATTAATGCAAATATTAATTCATTGGCTATATATATACCTATGCCTCCATAATCCTACGGATATAAGGTACAATTATTAATAATCATCAAACGTTTAGTGTCTCTGTCTCTCACCACACAACCTTATACAAGAAAATAATCTCTGCCTTTTATATCAAGATCAGTTGATGACCGTGGTTGTTTATGCTATGCAAAATTACCAAATTATGACCAACATCTATTAGTGGGTTTTTAGTATTGCATAATATTTGATCTTTTATTGCAATAATAAGTTCAGTAATTCCAAATAGACATACACTTTTAATCCTGGTGATAATTGGATGGCTGTAAATCTTTCTCCAAAGAAGGATTATACAGGAACAGTTATTCGAATTTAAGTGTATAAGTGTGTAATAAGCCTTGAAAATGTAAGGTTTAATTGTTAATATAAGAAACTTTAGATCTGTTTGTCACTATGGAAATTGTAGCTACGAATAAGAAGGCCCGCTTTAATTATGAAATTATTGAAAAAATAGAGTCGGGTATTTCGTTAAAAGGAACAGAAGTTAAATCTGTTCGGAATAAGAATGTCAGTATAGGTGAAAGTTACGCTCAAATAAAGGAAAATGAGGTTTTTCTTCATAATTTGCACATTAGTCCATACGAGCAGGGAAATCGGGAGAACCATGATCCTGTACGTGTGAGAAAATTACTCCTTCATAAACAGGAGATTAAAAAACTGGTTAGTAAAATACAGCTTAAGGGACTCTCTTTAGTCCCTCTTTCAATTTATTTAAGGAAAGGAAAAGTAAAGATTGAGTTGGCAGTTGGACGAGGCAAACGATTGGTAGATAAAAGAGAATCCATAAAGAAAAGAACAATTGAACGTGAGATTAGTCGTATCGTTAAAAAATAAATAGTTATATGTAAACTTAAGGGGGCGAAAGGTTTCGACCGAGTAACTGGATGCAAGAGTTGCACTCTGAGGTGGTCAGGAGGCCTCATAAAAAACCTGGCAAAAACTTAAATGCAGATCATCAAGAACTTGCATTAGCTGCGTAAAACCAGCTGCGTCTTTTCAATTCTCTCCTGCGGAGTTGAATGGGCGAAAAATAGCAGGATTGTTAAATCTTTTCTCTCAAAGGGGGTTTAATGAAACTTTATTTTGAGATAGTTGTTTTGAAGGCCTGTCTGTCGGCATTCAAAACGACGAAATCAAAAGATAGACTATGTGTGTAGACGCTTTTGCTGAAATACTTTGGGACGCGGGTTCGATTCCCGCCGCTTCCACCATTAGACCTGTTAATGTAACACATTATTATTTATTTAATGATTAAGGATACTTTCACAAAAGATGGGCTCTGCAAGGATCTTAGTTATTGCGGATGCCTGGGAAACCGTAGATGGGCATAGAGGCTTTTTCGAGTTATGCAGTTTGGAGACAGGAGTTGCGCTGAACACGAAGGTCTCAGGTCTCATTGGTAATCCAGGAAGAGAGAAGAATGGATCTTGCAATAATTGCTTTTAAGGTCCAGAATATATCTTGGGTTGATGTCTTATCCAAGGTCAGTGCCGTAGACCCATTTATTCCTGCTATTTTAATTCATGGAAGTAGTTCTAAACGAATTAAATCGATATTTAAAATCAGATATTCAGGCATACATTCCAAAACCAATTGAATGGGATTCTTTTCTCCAAAAAGTAAAAAAAATACTTGCCTCTCAAGTGAGTACAGTAGCATAAATCGCTTTTCAAACCCTAACCCAGACAAACGGGAAAACCAGAAATCCGAAGCACAAAATTCGAAACAAATCCGAATGCTAAAGAAATAAATGTTCTAAAAAAACATGTTCAAAGCTGTACATTTAAGATTTTAGCATTTAGGTTTTTTATTTGTTTCTGATTTCGATATTCAAATATTTTTATTAAGAGACTAAGATGAAACTCTTTTTGAGCAAGAAACATACCACATACAAAATCCCCTTTTTCTTCTTAGTCCTCCTCCTGCTCTTTTATGCCATATGTCTGGAAAGTGGATGGTCCACTCCTGAAAACAGAGAACTTAAGGACGATATAGATGCTATATTACAGAAATATAAATCCAAAAATACCCAAGTGGGAATAAGCATATTTTCGATTAGTAATAATAAATATCTATATGAATTCAATTCTGATGAACTTTTTGTAGTTGCTTCCAATATGAAGTTGTTTACGACAGCAACTGCCCTTGTCTATCTTGGAGCGGGTTATGAATTTAAAACTGAAATACTCTATCGTGGTAATATCTCCGTTGATGGCAAACTGGATGGTGATATTATCATAAAAGGAAGTGGTGACCCAAATATATCAGGAAGGTTCTTCGATGGCAATGTAACCGCAGTTCCTGCCTATTGGGCTGACAGGATCAGGGAGCATGGAATACAGGTAATTAATGGTGATATCATTGCGGATGACAGCATCTTTGATAGAGAATTTGTTCATAGTAACTGGCCTAAAGACCAGCTTACGAAATGGTACTGCGCGCCTGTAAGCGGTCTCTCTTTTAACGATAACTGTGTTGATGTGATAGTAGAACCTGACAGTAAACCAGGAGGTCTTATTTCCGTTCGGACAGAGCCTGAAACATCTTTTGTAAAAATAATTAATAAATGTAAAACTACTGCGTTAAAATCAAAACAGTCTTATTCATTGTACAGGAAGCCATTTGAAAACCAGATTTATCTCAAAGGTTTTTTGTGGTTAAAGAGTAAGCCGAGGAGAGAGTGGATGGCTATTTATAATCCTCCATTGTATCTGACTACTGTATTCAAAGAGATGTTAGAAAATAAAGATATCCGTATTTTGGGGGAAGCACGGGTTATAAATGAGTCGGATAAAAATACCGGGAACAGGCTCCATAAATTATTCACTACCACTTCAAGTTTAAGACAATCTATTACAGTAGCCAATAAGCGTAGCCAGGGATTCTACGCGGAACAGATACTGAAGGCTCTTGGGGCAATCATGAATAACGACGGCTCTTTTTCAGGAGGGTTGGAGGTAATTATAGATTTCATTACAAAATTAGGAATCCCGGAGGAGAGTTATCATCTTGATGATGGTTCCGGATTATCCAAAAAAAACAAATTAACGCCGGAAATGTTCACAAGATTACTACGCTATATGTACAAACATAAAAATGCCGGAATCTTCCTGAAATCACTTCCAATAGCGGGGACAGATGGCACTCTGAAAAAACGCTTGAGAGAAAAACCATATAAATCGAGAATAAGAGCAAAGACAGGGTATGTTAATGGGACAAGTACACTTTCTGGCTATGTTAAGACATTAGACGAGGAAGTGATAGCATTTTCAATATTGGTAAACAAAATAAGAGGTAGTGCCTGGAAGGCAAAGCAGCTTCAAGATGCTATATGTAAGTTTCTGGTTACTTATTAAATAGACACTAATTTTCACCTATTATCACGAATTAAAAAACAATTGACACGCAGAACGTATTTTACTATATATTCAAAGACGTGTCCATGGTATCATCACTTCAAATCATTGATTTTAAATACTTCCCTGTATAAGATCCCTTCGTACCGGCAATTTTTTCGGGAGGACCTGCAGCAATCACCTCTCCACCTCTTTCTCCTCCCTCAGGTCCCATGTCGATGATATAGTCTGCAGTTTTGATAACGTCTAGATTGTGCTCAATAACAATTACGGTATTCCCCATATCCGTCAGCTTGTGGAGTATCTTCAGGAGTTTCCGAATATCTGCAAAATGAAGTCCGGTTGTGGGCTCATCAAGTATATATAGCGTTTTTCCAGTACTCTGTTTTGCAAGTTCAGTTGAGAGTTTTACCCTTTGCGCTTCACCTCCGGAAATGGTAGTGCTTGACTGCCCAAGTGTTATGTATCCTAATCCAACGTTTTGTAGTGTCCTCAATATGCGCTCAATACGGGGGACATTTTTGAAGAAATCATACGCCTCTTCCACTGTCATGTCGAGTGTGTCTGCAATGGTTTTGCCCTTATATCTTATTTCCAGTGTTTCCGGGTTGTATCTTTTACCTCTGCATTGTTCACAGAGGACAAACATATCCGGCAGGAAGTTCATGGCAATTTTCTTCGTCCCCTGGCCTTCACACAACCCGCACCTGCCTTCTTTAACGTTAAAACTGTAACGGCCGGATTTGTATCCCCTTATCTTTGATTCCTTTGTCTGGGCAAAAACATTTCTTATGTGGTTGAAGAGGTCTGTGTATGTTGCTGGGTTTGATCGCGGTGTGCGACCAATCGGGGATTGGTCGATCTCTATTACTTTGTCAATTTTTTCTATTCCCGTTATCCTGCTATGTTTCCCCGGCTTGAGACGACTGCCATATATCGACTTCATTAAAGCTCTATGTAAAATCTGATCGATAAGAGTGCTCTTGCCCGAGCCTGAAACGCCGGTTATACAGCAGAATACGTTTAATGGGATTTGGACGTCAATTGATTTAAGGTTGTTTTCCATTGCGCCTTGTATCAAGATAACGTTTTTCATATCTGCTTTTTTTCTTATGCCGGGGATTTCCACCTTAAGTTTGTGGTTCATATATTGAGAGGTTAATGACTCTTTATTGGAGGTTATTTCTTGAACAGAGCCCTCTGCTACTATCTCCCCTCCATGTTCTCCTGCACCAGGTCCCAGATCAATTACATAATCTGCATTACGTATAGTTTCTTCATCATGTTCAACTACTATTACAGTATTTCCGGAATCCTTCAGTTTTAATAATGTATCAATTAATCTTTTATTGTCTCTCTGGTGTAATCCAATAGTAGGTTCATCCAATACATAGCACGCACCGATCAGGCCGGTCCCTACCTGTGTTGCCAGTTGGATCCGCTGCACTTCTCCACCGGAAAGTGTATCACTCCTTCTGTCCAGTGTTAAATAGTATAATCCGATATCAAGCATGAAGCCTGATCTGATTATAATCTCTTTTAAAATCCCTTTTGCTATGATCTCTTTCTCTCCCTTGAATTTAAGGGCCTTAAAGAAGTCAAAGGCATTTTTTACCGTCATTGAAGTGATTTCATTTATTGTTTTTCCATTAACTTTTACGGATAACGCTTCAGGTCTTAACCTGGCTGCTTTGCACCCTTCACATGTAGTGTATTCCATATATCTTTCAAGGCGTTTTATAACATCCGGACTGTTTGTTTTGTCATATACCTGCCATAATACCGGAATGACACCTTCAAAGCGTTCCCCCGCTTTAAGGTTTTTTTTATTGAGAGGTTCTCCGTGTAACAAAATATTTTTAGCCTTTTTCCCGATCTTCCTGATCGGTACCTCCGTGTCAATACCATATTTTTCTGAAAAAATGTCTAATAAACTGTTGTAATGCCCCTGTGTAATTGGACTCCATTTTGACCATGCATGAACAGCATCTTCTCTTAGACTTAATTCCTCATTTGGTATTATCAATTCCGGATCAAACTCCAGAGTCATACCTAATCCTTCGCACTCTCTGCACGAACCATAGGGGCTATTGAAGGAGAACATTCGGGGAGCAAGTTCTTCATAGCCGATCCCACAATCCGGGCAGGAATAGCGTTCACTGAAAACCATATCCTGCCACTTTCCTTTCTTTTCGCGCGCAACAATTACGACGCCTTCTCCCAGTTCCAGACTCGTATGTATTGAGTCACTGAGCCTTTTTTGAATATCATCCTTAACTACAAGTCTGTCTACGACGATATCAATATCATGCAATTTATACCTGCTCAGTTTGACGTCGCTGCCTGCATCAATAACCTTCCCATCGACTCTGGCACGTACGAACCCCTTACGTCTTATTTTCTGAAAAATCTCTTTGTGTTCACCTTTTTTGCCCTTAATTATTGGTGTTAGAATCATAATCTTTGTGCCATAGGGAATCCGTGATACTCTATCCATAATCTGCTCTATGGATTGTCTGGTAATTGCAGTTCCACAATTATGGCAATAGGGAGTGCCGACTTTCGCAAAGAGAAGGCGTAGATAGTCGTATATATCAGTTGTTGTGGCGACGGTAGAACGCGGGCCTGAATGGCTTGTTCTCTGCTCGATTGCGATAGTGGGAGGGAGGCCTTCTATGATATCGACGTCCGGCTTCTGCATCTGGTCGAGGAATTGTCTGGCATATGAGGAGAGGCTTTCTATGTAACGTCGTTGCCCCTCCGCGTAAATAGTGTCAAAGGCCAGGGAGGATTTCCCGGAACCGCTTACACCGGTTATAACCACAAGCTGATCTCTCGGAATGTTTATGTTTATGCTTTTCAGATTGTGTTGTCTTGCACCATTTATTGATATGTGATTGACAGGTTCTGACTTAATAGAGTTACTTCTTTTTACTTGCATCAGTCATCTTCTTCCAGTTCATAACCAAGTGTGTCAATAACCGCACGCCAACCCCGGTAGCGCCTTTTCTTATGTATGGAGTATCCTTTTCTACAAGAAACGTTCCTGCAATGTCAAGGTGTACCCATGGGAAGTCTTCTACAAATTCGGCTAAGAAACACGCAGCTGTAATAGTCCCCGCGTATTTACCTCCGGTATTCTTAATATCTGCTATGTTGCTTTTTATCAAATCATTATATTCTTCCCATAGCGGTAATTCCCACACTCTTTCATGGCAGTTTTCACCGGATTGTTTTACCCGGTCTTTAAGCTCTTCATTGTTACCAAGCATGCCTGATGCAAAAGTGCCAAGCGCAGCGACACATGCGCCGGTTAATGTGGCAATGTCTATCATGGCATCAGGCTTATACTTTTTCGCGTAACTGATTGCATCAGCCAGAATCAGGCGTCCTTCAGCATCAGTGTTTAATATCTCTACCGTCTTTCCTGACATATATTTGATAATATCACCCGGTTTCAGGGCACGGCCACCGGGCATGTTTTCTGTACATGGTATCAATCCCACAATATGGGAGGATGGTTTAAGGTCGGAAATAGCCTTAAAAGTACCCAGCACAGCGGCGGCACCCGACATATCGGCCTTCATCAGATCCATACCTGCCCCGGGTTTTAAGGATATTCCTCCTGAGTCAAAGGTTACACCTTTACCCACAAGGACTATTGTATCATTAGTGTTTTTCTTAGAATTATATTCAAGGATGATAAATTTAGGTGGTTCAGAGCTTCCTCTCGATACATTCAATATACCGTTCATACCCAGTTTTTTCATTTCCGGGATGGACAATACTTTACATTTAACTCCAGTTTTCTTTGCAATCTCTTTTGCTTTATTTGCAAGGAATGTTGGCGTTGCGTCGCTGCCCGCCATATTTACAATATCACGTGAGAAACAGACGGCTTCTGCTTCTATCTGGCTTTTCTGTACTGCAGATTTAACATTTTCCAGGTCATCCTTCTTCTGAACAATCAGAGAGTAATTTGTAATATCCGTTTTTTCTTCCTTCTTTAATGTTTTATACATGGTGAAAGTATAGAGTGACAATAAGATGCCTTCTACCACTGAACGAGTAACATCTTCCAGAGAGATCTCCTTATTTTCTGTTCCATATAATAATAATGAAGGATTTTTATATTTCTTTTCCTGGATAACTCTGGTGGCTGTGCCTGCGGCCTGTCGGGCTTTGTCAAGTGAAAACGCGGTCGATTTTCCCAGCCCGACTAACAGGACTCTTTTTGGAGCAATCTTCTTATCAGTTGGGATTAGTATCGTTTCATTCAATTTTCCGTTAAAATCACCGTTTTGCAGTAAACTTGATATTGCCTTTCCGGATGCTTTATCAAGGGCGTTTAAATCGGAAGGGATTTTTTTTATATTTTCAAAGAGACTTATTATGATTATGTCTGTAGATTTTTTTTCTGCTGCGCCAAATGTTACTGATAACTTCATCTGAAATCCTCCATAATATATAAGAAGAGAAACAACTGTTTTTTATAGTTCCAGAGCGGTATATTATACTAATTTATAACGTATAACAAGAGAACCTTTTTCTTTTGACAATCAAAGTTCTTTGCATTAGAATCAAAAGTTTATAATTAATTTTAAAATCAGTAGCGGGGAAAGTGATGAAAATAAGGCTTTTTATAACGTTAATTTCTTTAAGTTTTGCAGGTTTATTAATAAATGGTTGTGGTGATAATACACCAAGCCCCCATGGTGGTATTGTCGGTGCTCCGCAAAGCGGAGGCGACATGAACTTTGAGCAGCAGGCATTAAAAGCGGAGCAGGATGATCTTGCCAAATTGAAAATAGGAAAAATGCATGCGAGTGATTCAGATGATGGTCATCTCAGTGCTCATGGCACTCCTAAAGAAACGAAAAAAGATCCCAATGAGGTAATAGCGACAGTAAACGGCGAAAAAATTATACGTCTGGAACTTGACAAGATAATGGATAAAGCCAAAACAAGAATGAGTAAATCTAATCTGCATCTTGTAGAAGAAAAAGTTATAAATGATTTAATTACACAGGCAGTACTCAAGCAGTTTATTAAAAAGGAAAATATCCAGGTTGATCTAAACCGTATTGAAACGGAGATTAATAATTTCAGGGAGAATATAAAAAAGAATCCTCAGACTAAAGACAAAAGCCTTGAAACACTTCTGGAAGAGCAGGGGGGAAGCCTCGACGAGTTGAGAGTTGCCCTGGATATCTCATTCGGAGTAGACGAATACCTCGAAAAGACTACATCAGAGGAAGAGATGAAAACCTATTTTACGGAGAACATAGGCAGCTTTAACGGGGAAATCGTTACTGCAAGTCATATTCTTATAGATACAAAAGGCGTAACCGATGAGACAAAATTAAAAGAGGCAAAAGAGAGAGCAGAAAAGATAAAAAAAGAACTTGATGAGGGTGGTGATTTTGTACAACTTGCTAAAGCCCACTCCGATTGCCCTTCCGCTAAGACTGGCGGAAATTTAGGTCCTATCAAGAGAGATGACATGGTAAAAGAATTTACGGATGTGGCCTACGCGACAGAGGTAAATGGTATCAGTGAACCGGTAAAAACACAGTTTGGTTATCACATTATCAAAGTTACAGGTAAAGACGCAGGTAAAGACGTCAATTATGAAGATATTAAGGATAAGGTAAAAATTGCACTTCATAATGAGAAAACATTGAATTTAATTCAGGATTTACTCAAAAAATCAGATGTTAAGGTACTATATACGCCAACTCCATACTATGCGGCAACGTCATCCGGTGGTGGCCATGGCGGCATGGGCGGTGGCGGGCATGGCAGTGGCATGGGCAACATGAGCATGCCAGGAGGACATGGAGGGGTGTATGGTGATCATGGTAATATGAAAACGAATACTTCTCCTCATGGCGGCGCTTCACCTCACGGTGGTACTGGCAATCCATCTCCTCACGCTGGAATGCCTATGCCGGGTGCTTCTTCACCCCATGGTGGTGCTTCACCTCATGGTGGTTCAAATCCACACGGGCAAATGAGTTCGGTAGAAGGTGGGTCTGTAGAGAAGAAATTTACTCTTACAAACGATTGATAGAGATCCTTCTGCCTGGACTTTGTTATTTCTTTTCGACACGGCCTTGTAGTTACAAGGCTGGTGTTGATTATTGTAGGGCCTCTCTTTCGAGAGGAGTCCAAGACTGGAATCCTCTCGAAAGAGAGGAACATTTCCCCGCAACTACATCAAAAATAGTATTAGCTACCCATCTTTAAGTTAAGAGGGATTTTGAAAGATTGTAAACGGAGTTAACGTATAAAATGGATCCTCAGTCAGCTATAAAAATATCCGTTATTCTATATTGGAGTTCACTGTTAATCTATACTTCCTATTGGATAGTCGGCTTCATGGGCAGAGGGATAAGGTTCTATGTCCTCCTGGGTGGAATTGTCCTGCACACGGCATCAATTACCTTCAGGGGTATTGCTATAGAATATTTCCCGCTGACTAACAAATTTGAATCATTTACAGGGTTTGCTCTTGCATGCTTCAGTGTGCTTCTTTTTTATTCCAGGGTAGAGAGTTACGTCTACAGGATTGCAACGTTTAGTGTAGGATATATTTTCTTTGTTGTTGCTTCCGTTTGCTTCTCCTCTTATTTAATGAAGGTGTCATATGCACCGCCGCTTATGTTGACGATATGGTATGTCCTTCACGTTCCTATATCTTTCTATTGCTATGCATTATGGACAAGTGCTTTCGCTGCAGCAATGGCAAGATATTTTTCCGGAAGTGAAGATAAGAGACGGTTTGAGTATATAATAGATGCTGGCTTCCAATACGGATTTATAGCCTTCTCGATATCTATGATATTCGGCGGACTATGGGGTTATGTAGCCTGGGGGTCCTATTTTCTTTGGGACGCGAAGCTGCTCTGGTCTGTGATTATCTGGTTCTTTTATGCGACTTGCATTCATCTGGATTATTGGCCCGCATCCAGAAAGTACAAAACACCACTGGCAATAGTTGGATTTGTTATACTTCTGACAACGTATGTTGGTACAAGTTTTCTTATTAAAAGTTCACACAGTTTTTAATATAAAATGAAAAAAGTATATGATTTTTTAAGGTCCCAGAAGACGGGAATAATAGTAGGATTTGCGGTTACGGGACTCCTTATAATAGGCAGCCTTATCATGAATTACTGCCCGGAATCCTACGAGGGGCTTTCGGGTGAAGATATCACATTCTTCTTTAATGAACCTAAGCCGATACACATCTGGTTTTACCTGATGTTTGTTGCCTTTGCCATGTATGGGATATGTATCTTCATCTGTACACTGGACTCTATCCTTAGAAAGGTAAAGGCACGTTCCAAAAAAGTTGCTTTGTATGGTGCCTCAATTGTTCATATCGGTTTCCTCGTCACGCTTGTGGCGCATCTTGTTGGCGGCATATGGTCGGAGTCTGGCAGACCAATCACGGTTTCCAATACATGGGTCCAGGCCGGTGAATATGAGTTAAAGGTGACAGGGCTTGACTCAACTACTTACCCAAACGGTATGCCCAGGAAGATAACCGCACAGATGAAGATAAGGAAAGACGGGGAGGAGTATGATGACACGCTCGGCTACAACAACCCTGTGCTTGTAGATAGCGGGACCAAACAGTTCCTTTTACGAAATTATGGAAACATGCCAAACGCGGTAGTAATGAATATTGACGGACAAACAGTGACGTTAAACATAAAGGACGTCATAGAGATAAACGGAACAGATGTACTCATTGCAAATCTTTACATGCCGCCTCAGTTCCCACTGCCTGTTCTGCAGTTAGTCTCAAAAGGTAATAACGATAAATACGATCAAACCTATGTCCGCATTGGCAGGCAAAATGTTCAGAATGTTAAGGGGGTAGACGTAATATTTCAAGACATTAAATCTACACCTGCTGTAGTTGTTACAACGAAGAAGAACCCGAGTATACCACTTACACTGATTGCAATCGGCTGTTTTGGGTCAGGTATGCTTTTGGTGGTCTTCAGGACGGCGTACAAGATGGTCAGGGTTTAAGCGAGCAAGATGTTCTGGTTTATGAATTACGATCTCAAATTACAGGAAACGTGAGGTATTTAACGGATTGAGCAGATGCAGGATGAAACACTGCTCATCCTGGACATCATATAGTTTCTGTAGAACACCACATATCGTAATGATATCCATAGGAATCAAATTAGTATTATACAAATATACAAAAAAGTTCTGTTGTAAGCGTTACTCACCCTACCAGATTTTCATACTACTGTATTAATAAATTTGATCTTATATACGTTGTCACTCTTTTATCAATTAATTTCCAACACCTGCTTAAAGAAAGACTTAGCGGAATATCTATTAAACTGGGTATGCATGGATAGATAAAGGCTTTTGACTTGACTGTTTATGGGTATTGTGTTAGATTTCAAATCCAATATATCATTTCACATACACCCACTAGTAAGTTAAATTTAGGTTCCATTTCTATCAGAATAAACGAGTAAATCTATTTCAATCGTAATGAAACAATATAATAAAATAATATTTCTATTCTTAATTATACTATTTTTCAGCTGCATCCTTGCACCCATTAAGAAGGTGCCTCTGGATTTTATGTTAGCAAAGACAGGGTTCATGGCTGATACTGTTGACTTTGAAGATGGTGTGTATGATTTTGGTAAGGTGATGAGGCGGATTTTGATGGTGGTTGCCCTGATAGTGTTTATTGTCTTCAGGAAATCGCTGAGATTTGGCGCTCTGGTCTCTTCAGCGATAAAGACCGGACCCGGTTTCCTTCGGCAGTTCCGGTTGGGGTTCTTGCTTGCAGTAGTACCTCTACTTATCTATTATGGACTTGGACTTCTTACCGGCGCGTGGATTATTCATATAGATTATGATTCGGCAGGGGTTACGATATTATACATTATTAAATACGCATTGATAGGCTGCCTCATAGGTATTATAGAGGAGATACTTTTCAGGGGTTTTGTACTGCAGTCTTTTCTGGAGAGTGTGTCGTTGCCTGTGGCTGTTTGTGTAAGTAGCTTGATTTACTCGATGCTCCATTTTTTTAAAGCTGATGTCTTTGTGTCTACAGGTTTTCAGCCGCTTGTTGGTTTTACAACCATTGCACTTTTTTTTAAACCGGTTTTCTTTGATTTTTTTAGTAATTTGCCAGCAATTCTCGGTCTGTTTCTGGTTGGTGTAGTGCTCTCATACGCGTTTATCAGGACGAAATCGTTGTATCTCTCGATTGGTCTTCATGCGGGAATGGTGTTTATGATGAAGGCAGACGGGATGTTCCTCGTTCGTGTCAGGGAAAAACTGGGATGGTTGTTTGGTGACAGCAAGTTGGTAACAGGAGTGCTCGTCTGGTTTCTCTTAATATTTATTTTATTTGTAATAAAAAGAATTTATAGTAGAAATATTACTTTGGAGTAAATATAAATGGAAAAGACATTAAAAGAGCTTGCCGATTACCTGGGAGGAGAGGTGATTGGTGATGAAAATATAAAGATAAAAGGTGTAATGACGATTGATGAGGCCAGGGAAGGTTATATCACCTTTGTATCTAATATAAAATATATCAAAAAAATAGAAGAGACATCGGCATCGGCAATTCTTGTTTCGCCGGGAATTACGACCAAAGGCAAAAACCTGTTGGTTACAAAAAATCCTTACCTCGCGTTTGCAAAGGTCGTTGACCTGATGATGAGCCCGGAGAAGGTTTATCCAGGGTCATTGGATAACTCTGCCAGGGTAAGTGATTCCGCCGAAATAGGCGCTAATGTAACTGCTTATCCGTTTGTTTTTATAGGTGAAAATGTAAAGGTTGCTGATAATGTAGTTTTGTATCCCGGTGTTTATGTAGGGGATAATTGTCAGATAGGGAAGGATACCGTAATCCATCCAAATACCGTACTCCACAGAGGAACAACGATTGGAGAGCGTGTTGTTGTTCATAGTAATTCCGTCATTGGTTGCAGCGGTTATGGATATGCTCCTGATGGGAAGAAATACTATAAGATACCTCAGGTTGGGGTTACCGTAATTGAAGATGATGTTGATATCGGCGCCAATACCACAATCAACCGTGGTGTACTGGGGGAGACGAGGATCAAAAGAGGCACAAAGATAGACAGCGAGGTGATGATTGCGCATAACGTTGAGATTGGTGAAGACACACTGATCACCTCACAGGTAGGTATTGCCGGTAGTGTTGAGATTGGTAATAACGTTATCCTGGCAGGGGGGGCGGGTGTTGCCGGTCATATCAAGGTGGGGGACAATGTACAGGTGGGTGGCTGGTCAGGAGTTATAAAGGACTTGCCGCCTGGCGGTACATATCTTGGAACACCGGCAATAGAGATTGAAAGAATGAGAAAGTGTTTTATCATTATACAGAAACTGCCGGAAATGAAAAATACTATAAAAGATTTACAGAAAAAGATAGAACAACTGGAGAAACGGTTGGGGTCGGATTAAAAAAGTTAAATGATTTAAAATGGAAAGATTAGGATTGATTGCAGGTAATGGAAGATTTCCGATACTCTTTGCGCAGAGTGCAAAGGAGAAGGGAATAAGTGTCATAACAGTTGCTATTGAGGGGGAGGCTTCCCCTGAGATAGAACAATATGTTGAGAAGTTATATTGGGTTGGTGTTGCCAAGATGGGCAAAATGATACGGACATTTAAGAACGAACATATAGAGAAAGCTGTTATGGCGGGGGGGTTGACAAAATCACATATACATTCAAGGTTTAAGCACTTGAAATTCATGCCTGATATGAGAACAATCAACATGTGGTATAAAAAACTCAGGAGTAAACATGACCACTCTATCCTTGAAGCAGTTGCAAATGAATTTGCATTAGACGGTATAGAACTCATCAGTTCCTTAGATTATGTGAAAGACCTTCTGGCAGAGAAAGGTTGTTTAACTAAGAGAAGACCAACGGAAAATGAGGCAGCCGATATAGAATTCGGGTGGAAGATAGCAAAGGAAGTTGCGGGGATGGAGATAGGTCAATGTATAGTGGTAAAAGATAAAATAGTCCTGGCAGTAGAGGCGATTGAGGGTACAAATGAAACTATTAAACGGGGGGGTAAACTTGGCCGCGGTAATGTTGTTGTGATTAAATTAAGCAAAAAAGGGCATGATCCGCGTTTTGATGTACCTACCATTGGCACAGAAACTATTGAATACTTGAAAGAAGCCGGCGTCTCTACAATAGCGATAGAAGCGGAAAAGACTCTGGTCCTTGATAAAGAAGATGTGATTAAACAGGCAGACAAGCATAAAATTGCGATAATTGCGTTGTGATAATGAGGGTTTGTTTATTGGACGTCGCTTTTTTTACGTAAATAAAAAAGAACAACACTCACCTTTTAATATGTTTGATAAGGTTGGAACTGCTTATTTGATCAACTGTTTTCTCTTAGAGATCAAATTCCACATTTACTTTTTCTCTATTTCTTCAAATCTTTCGAGCTTCTTCTCTAATTTTATAAATACTTTATAATAGTATCCAATGATTTTTGCCACAATATCTGACGCAGTATCTTCATTGTAAGTGTATGTCGTCATCTTCCGGCTGTGTATCATTCTCATCCATATTTCACCATCTTCAATAAGCCCTCTATTAAATGCCAATAGAATGGCGTCTCTACATCCTCGAATATCTATTTTAGTTTGATATTCGTAAAAATCTTTTATCGTGTTCCA